>JAOINQ010000009.1 GCA_028139685.1 Betaproteobacteria bacterium | reverse complement strand
TGATTAAAACTATTGGTTTCATAGAACCTCCTTTGCCTTATTGTAACAAATTTACTACTTTAAAATGACTAATAACATTGATTTTTGCACCAGTTAAGCACTGATTTTGGAAAAAAATAGTCATCTGTACTTAGACGAGTTGGTTTTGGTGAATGTACGAAACAAACATGGCCTCCTGTAGTTGGGTACCATGTTTCGATATTCTGGTTTTGGGAAATTTTTAAATGTGGAAGAGAGGAGAAGGGGACAATTGGGTCATTTCTTGAATTTATTAAAAGAGTTTTGACTCTTATCTTTTCTATAACCATTGCAGCTGAGGCTTTTTGCCAATAGTCCTCAACATTCAGAAATCCGTGAACAGGTGCAGTGTACGAATTATCAAATTCGTAAATGGTTCTTGCGTTTTGCACTTTCTCAAATGAGAAGTCGTCTGGATATTTATACCATTTGTCTCTAGCTTTTCTTTTCATTGATCGAAGGAAGTAATTTGCATAAATAAGCCGATTAATTTTCCTATCTATTGTAAGGCCAGATGAACGTAAATTGATAGGAGCGCAAATTGATACAATACAACGAAGATTTGAAATAAGGAGGGAATTTGAGACATATGTCCCTGCCCAGTGAAGCAAAGCATTGCCACCGAGGGAAACCCCAAAAACATATAACTCTCTATTTTGTTCTACGCAAATCTTAGAATACTTTTCAAGTATCCAGTTTATCTCTTCGCTATCTCCGGCATGATATGAACGTGGAAGTTCATTTGCTGAACCTGAACAACCTCTAAAATGTGGGATAGATAGTGAAAATTGCAATTCTTTGCATGCTTGATAAAAAGCTAAAGAGTAATAACTTGAAGAAGAACCTTCTAAACCGTGAAAAAGAACAACAATCGGGTTTCTTTCTTTATAAAAATTCCGATTAAAGTCGATCTCTATGAAATCATTATCAGGAGTCTTCCATTTTTCTCGAAAATAAGACGGACGAATTTTTCTTCGTAAGTGTTTTTTGCCGACCGTAGCCGGCCAAATTGTTTGTAAATGACCGTTGAATAACCATATAGGAACTCGAAAATCTTCAACGAAATTCAATATCCTGCTACCGCTATTTTAATTCAGGGTACTTTTTAATAATCTTTTGCAATAAAGGTTGAAAGCCAAACCAACCAGCCTCTTCGTTTCCGATTATGTCAAATGCTTTTCTTGCAGCATCATTGGAAATTTTTATAATATCTTTTCCATTTACGGAATTTGCCATTAATTGTGCCTGACAACTTCTTTCCATGGTAATGAACCACCATGCTGCTGATTCAACAAAACTCCCCACTGTTAGTAAGCCATGATTTTGAAGAATTAATGCTTTTTTATTGGATAGCAATTTCGCAATCTCGTCACCTTCACTTGTTTCAAGTACTAGCCCTGAGTATTGTTTGAATACATCATGGTGTTCATAAAATGCACAAGAATCTTGCGTAATTGGATCCAGGCATTGTCCAAACGTGGACCATGTTTTTCCATATACAGAGTGTGCATGACATGCAGCATTTATGTTGGGATGAGCCATGTGGATTCTAGAATGGATAGCAAACGCGGCTGCATTTACTGGGTTAGTTCCTTCCACAATCTTTCCATCATGAGTGACTCTGATTAGATCAGTTATTCCAACTTCGCTGAAATGTATACCAAACGGATTAACCCAGAAGCTTTCCTGATCTATAGGGTCTCGTACTGTAATATGACCCGCTACTCCTTCATCAAAACCAAAGGAAGAGAAAAGTTTCAGGCTAACGACCAATCTTTTTTTTCGGTGGGTTTGCTCTTCTAAGGGATCTGAGAATTTTTCGGATGTTGGAATATCTGGGTTATTAATGATATTGCTTTGTGCATCTCTGGAAGCAAAGGGTGAAGATAAGTCATTCATATTTTTTCTCAATTATTTTTTAATCACTTAATGATACAACAAATTAAAGAACTTGAACTAGGGTAAACGTGCTCACCACACAAACTACCAATCCTACAATTATCATCAAAATTTTCGGGGGAATTTTCCTACAAAGTAATGCTGCAAAAGGAGCCGCAAAAAGTCCTCCAACTACTAGTCCAGCGACACTTATCCATGGACTTGCGGTAACAAAAATTGTAAAAAAACCAGCAGTAGAAAGCGTTAAAAAAAATTCTGCAAAGTTAACCGAGCCAATTGTTGAACGAGGGTCTTGTCCTTTTCCAAGTAAGTTTGTAGTAACAATTGGGCCCCATCCTCCACCACCTGCAGAGTCAACAAAACCGCCAAAAAATGCGAGCTTTCCAATATTTGAAGTATTGTTCGACAGCTGCTGACTTTTCTTTTTGAAAGCTTTTTTAACAATAATTAATCCCATCACAAGAAGATATGCGCACATTATGGGCTTAAAAAAATCCATATCGATTTGAGTAACTAAAAGAACGCCGAATAATGCGCCGATTATTCCAGGAATAAGCAGTCTGATAAAAAGATCCTTTGAAACGTTACCAAGGTTCACGTGTGAGATTCCGGATAAACCAGTTGTGAAAACAGCTGCGATATGGACGCTAGCACTAGCAACTGCCGGAGACGATCCCGTTGACAAAAGAAAAGATGTTGCAGAAATACCATATGCCATTCCAAGAGCCCCATCAATAACCTGAGCTAAAAATCCTATGATCAATGCCTTCCAAAATTCTGGAGTCACGAAAATATCTAGTAATATTGAAAAGGAATTTGTACCATTCGAATGAATAAATTTTGAGACCAAAAACACTAAAACAAGTAGCATGCAAAAGCCCGCAATCCAACAGAAGAGGAACAAAAAAGGATGTTTCTCCCCTTGAAATGTACCAGCTTCAAGTTGAGGTAAACCTACTTCTGCGTGCTCTTTTTGTAATGGATCATTACTAAGATCGGGGTCTCGTATTTTCATGGAAAAGTATTTTATCCTTTGATCATTAAAGCGGCAGAAGTTTGATGGGTTATCGGGTCAATCAAAACCAACGCACCCAGTTTATTTATATATGTATAATCATCATTCAAAATCGGTTTAGCCAGTTTCAACGTTGCAGAACCAATTTCATTCATTCTCATCTCGGATGATTTGTAGTTTTCTAGTGTTTCTAAATCTATTTTTGAATCAACTGTTAATTTTGCGAATGTCTCGGTAGTTCCTTGTCGAATAATATATTTTTTTTTAGGATTAAACGCGTCTCTGTCAAGCCATGCGATATTTACATTCAAACTTGAAGACGCATCTAGGAGACTATCTCTATTCAATAATACATCACCTCTAGCAAGGTCTACTTCGTCAGATAACCACACCATAATGCAACTGTTTTTTTCTACTTGAGAAACTTCCTTTCCTCCATAAATAATTTTTTTTATTTTTACGAGTTGATCTGTCCCCATTATCTTAAGTTCTTGACCTTGATTAAGGACTCCGTCTTCAATTTTTCCACAGTAAGCCCTTTGTGCTTTTTCTTTTTCACCATCCCAGCGCATCACATACTGAATGGGAAATTTAAAATCGGAGGCTGTGTTATGATCGTTAAACTCCAATTCTTCCAGGACACGTATAATCGGTTCACCTCTATACCATGCCGTTTGTTCTGATTTTTTTACGATATTATCGCCTTTGAGAGCTGAAATTGGTATTGATATGAAGTTCACTTTCCAATTTAAGGTCTCTGTAAATTTTTTGAATGAGTTAGTAACTTTTTGAAAAATATTTTGGTCAAAATTAACAAGGTCCATTTTGTTTACCGCAAGAATAACATTCGGTATATCTAATATCGAGGAAACAAGCGCATGCCTTTTCGTCTGCTCTAGAAGGTTTCCATCCAAAGCTTTTGTTACATCAATTAGCAGAATGACACAGTCGGCATTAGATGCTCCGGTGATCATATTTCTTGTATACTGTGTGTGACCTGGACAGTCTGCAATTATGAATTTATTGTTTTTTGTTGAAAAATATCGGTAGGCTACATCTATCGTGATTCCTTGTTCACGTTCAGATTCAAGTCCATCTGTCAAAAAAGAAAAATCAATTTCATTCTCCGATGCTCTACTACTTTTTGCATTGACAAGATTGTGTAATTGATCGGTTAAGACTAATTTTGAGTCGTATAATAGCCTACCTATGAGTGTACTCTTTCCATCATCAACACTTCCAGCAGTTATAAATCGTATTAATCCATGCCTTTTCATTTTTAGAAGTACCCCTCTTTTTTTCTCCGTTCCATAGAGGCTTCATTTGTTTGATCGTCTAATCTTGTAGCACCCCTTTCGCTAAGAGAAGAAGACGCTGTTTCCATAATTATTTCTTCAGGATTTTTGGCAGAACTCAGTACAGGGCAGGTACATGATATATCTCCGACAGTTCTGAACCTCACATTCCTTTTTTTAACGGTTACATCGCTAGGAGGTTGCGTGTATTCAGTTACTGGAACAAGTAGATTATTTTTTGAAAACACTTCCCTTTCGTGGGTAAAGTATATTGACGGAAGTTCTAGTTCTTCTATCATGATGTAATGCCAGACATCCATCTCTGTCCAATTAGATATTGGAAATACTCGGATATGCTCCCCTTTATCAATATGAGTATTAAAAAGATCCCATAGCTCAGGACGTTGATTTTTTGGATCCCACTGACCAAACTCGTCTCTAAAAGAAAAGATCCGTTCCTTTGCTCGTGCCTTTTCTTCGTCTCTTCTAGCTCCACCTATAAGGGCATCGAATTGATATTCCTCGATAGTTTCAAGAAGAGTTACAGATTGTGCTGCATTTCTCGAATCGCCTTTATTTTTCAAAGTTACGGATCCCCTGGCAATCGAGTCCTCAACGTAACCGACGATGAGCTTTTCATTAAGTTCTTTAACTCGTTTATCTCTGAACGCAATAACTTCAGGAAAGTTATGACCTGTATCTATATGTAAAAGTGGAAATGGGAATTTCATGGGCCGGAATGCTTTTTCAGCAAGTCGTAGTAGTACAACTGAATCTTTACCGCCGGAAAAAAGAAGCGCAGATTTTTTTGCCGTTGCTGCAACTTCTCTCAAAATATAGATAGCTTCATTTTCTAATTGCTCTATATAAGAGGAGTCCAAGAAATTATTTTGCATGTAATCCACACTCCTTAGGTTCTAATTCGTTTTCCCACCACCATCTCCCATCCCTCTCTTTCTCGTAAGATTTGATAGGACGTGTACAAGGAGCGCACCCTATACTATTGAAACCTCTGTGATGTAATGGATTAATAGGAATTGCTTCGTTAATAACATATCTGAGCATAAAATCCCTTTTCCAATTTATTAAGGGATGAAATTTTCTAATATTATTAACCTCATCCATTTCTTCTTCTTTGAGATCAGAGCGATTCTCACTTTGCTCCCTTCTCATTCCGGTGATCCACGCATTTTTACCAACAAGCGCTCTTTTTAAACTACTTACTTTTCGAATTTCACAGCACTGTAATCTTTGTGCTTTGCTTTCATAGAAACCATTAATGCCATTAATAGAAACGTATCTTTCAACCTCTTCTGTGATTGGGTAATATACTTTAATTTTTATCTGGTATGTGTTTTCAGTTTCTCGTATCAAATTCAGGGTTTCAGGAAATAGTCTTCCAGTATCAAGTGTGAAAAACTCAACAGGTAAAGAGTTTTTGCATATTAGATGGGTGATCACCTGATCTTCGATCCCGAGGCTGGTACTAAATACTATTCCTTTTTTCAAAGAAACAGCTTTTCGAAGAATGGCAATTGATTCATTGATGATATTTGTGTTCATGAAAAAGTTACTTGTTTTATTTGTTCAGAAATAGACTTTCTGACTTTCAGCTGCTCTATTAATGCAGAGCCCGTAGTAAATTCTAAGCCTGGGTATTTTTCACTTAAAAGTTTAAGACGTTTTGGAAGATCAACTTTCAAATGATAGCCATTAGCTAAAAGGACAGGAAAAATAAAAATATTTTTTTCTCCCTCAGTATGTAATTTGGTAACAATATCTTCTAAGGAGGGTTTTTCTAACTCAAAAAATGCCAGATTAACTTTTCTCAAGTCACCCTCTTGTAGAGTTTCTTTTGTCAGTTCTATGAAAGGATTTTTCCAGTTGGGATCACTGGAACCGTGTGCAAGCAAAACGACAGCAGTAGGGTTTTTTTTAAGCAACATACGATATCTTCTCTTCTTTAGGATCGTCATCTTTGATGACCACATCTTCTGCCAGCATAGTATTTGTGAAGCTGAAAATATTCCCAATTATTAAGCAAACCGGACCATCCGTTTTTAGGTGATACGTCATTAAGCGTGAGAGTTTTGATAGTGTTTTTACTGGTCTTGTGCTCGCATTTTCAATAATTGCAACGGGCATATCTACTGACATCTTGCTATCAATCAATAAAGAGGCGATTTTCTCCAGGTCTTTTCCACCCATATAAATAACAGCAGTATCGCTATTTAGAACGGATCTTAACCAACTAACATTACTTTTATCTGAGAAAGCTGGTGTGACAAAACAAACAGATCTCGATACATTTCTTTTGGTCAAGCTAACATTTAATTCTGCCGCGCAAGCAAGTCCTGCTGTGATACCTGGCACGATCTCAAAAGGTATATCGTATTTATTTAAGGCTACGATTTCTTCTGTTAGCCTTCCAAAAATGCTTGGGTCTCCCCCTTTGAGTCGTACAACTTTATTATTATTTTGGTAGTAATTAACTAATAGTTTTCCAATTAATTTTTGGTCAATTGATACTTTGCCAGCCCTTTTCCCAACAAAAATCCAGTTGGCCGATTTATTAAGTGCTTGAAAACCCTTAAAGTCAATGAGTGCATCGTAAAAGATTACGTCGGCCTCCTGGATAAGCTTCATACCTTTAACGGTAATGAGGTCAGGGTTTCCTGGTCCTCCTCCCACGAAAAATATTGGATTTTTTAAAGCGATCATTTTTAAAAAAGTCCTCCTGAGTTGTCTTTACCAGATTGGTAGTGGTTTTTAAACGGGTTAAGGATTGAAGCCAGTTCTTCGCGCTCTTTAACAAAAATCGATTCCTCGGAACTAGATTCAAAATGGGCTATGTCAAACCCACTTCTTTTTAAAAAATAACAAATTTCCTGATTAATTTTTCCAATCGCATGAATTTCAATACCGTCAGCTATTTCTTTTATTTTTGCAGCTAACGAGTAGGCTCTACCGTCAGTCATTTTACTAAAAGAAATTGCAATACTTTTCTCCTCCAAAACTTCTTTGGAGATTTCAGAGGTTCTCACACCAACCTTATCTGGATCTAAAACTTTTATTGGAATTTTTGTCTCTACCAACTCGCCTGTAATTAAATTTATAGTGATTATTTTTGTATCATGCAGGGTCATTTTTCATCCCTCAGGATTTTCTAGCTTTGTTAGCAGCCTCTGCAAATGAAGCATTTCCTAGTCTCGCAACGGTGTTTTGAAAGGTCTCGTTTTTGTCTCTCTTACTAAGGTAGTGTTGAAGGATGTTTTCTACAGCATCGCTAATCTCATCTTCTGCAAATGCTTTGGCAATAATTTTCCCAAGGCTCGCTTTACCTTTTTCTCCTGAGTTGCCACCTAATAACAGCTGATAAAATGCTTTTCCGTCTTTATCAACTCCAAGAATTCCGATATTTCCGATATGATGATGCCCACAACTATTCATACATCCTGATATTCTTAAATCTATATTGCCGAGCGATTCTAATTTGTCGAGAGATTTATATCGACGATTAATATCTTCAGCTACAGTAATTGATCTCGCATTTGCTAGAGAGCAAAAATCTCCTCCAGGACAGCAGACCATATCAGTTAATAAACCACTTACGGGTCGTGCCATACTTAGTTCTCGTAGTTTGAGATATAAGTCAGGTAAGACTGAATTAGATACATACGGCAAAACAAAATTTTGGGCATGTGTTACTCGGACTAGAGATGCACTGAACTCGTCAGCAATCTCACACAACGATAACATTTCCTCTGCGGTGACGTCTCCAGGGGCTCGACCTTCTCCTTTTACCGGAACCTTAACAATACTCAATCCAGGATATTTATGATCGATTACACATCTATTTTTCCAATTAATAAAATCTACAGTATCAGTTGTTTTTTCGATTACACCTTGATTTATTTTTCCTGAGTCAGAGACTTTTTTTACAATCTCACGTTCTTCTAGAAATTGATTTTTAACTCTATCTAAATCGCTTAAATCTAATTGTTTGGAATTTTGTTTTACGTCTGTGAATTCCTCATCTAACAATTTTTTAAATTCATTGGTTCCAACTGATCTAATAAGAATTTTAATCCTTGCTTTTGTCAGATTATCACGTCTTCCTAACCGATTATATAGTCGCATCAAAGCGTGAGTGTACCGCGTGATATCGGTCCAATGAAGACTGTCATGAATTACAGGACCTAATACTGGTGTTCTTCCTAGTCCACCTCCGGCTCGAACTCTAAATCTCACTTCCGGTTCAGGGGCAATAGCCTCAAATGCTAGGTCATGAACTTGTATTAGTGCTCTATCTTCTACAGCACCTGTAAAAGCAACCTTAAATTTTCTAGGTAGAAAGGAAAGTTCCGGGTGAAAGGTGCTCCATTGCCGAAGAATTTCAGCATAAGGTCTTGGATCAACGATTTCACCTTTACATATCCCAGCTAAAGCGTCACTGGTTATATTCCTTAAACAGTTCCCACTAGACTGGATACCATGCAAGCCAACTTCAGCTAGTTCTTTCAGAGCTTTTGGGACATCATCCACTTTTATCCAGTTTAGTTGCATATTTTGTCTAGTTGTTAAATGACCGTATCCTCTATCGTATTTGGTCGTTATTTGAGCTAAGGATTTTAGCTGACGAGTATTTAACATCCCATACGCTATTGCTATTCTCAGCATAGGCGCATGACGTTGAATATATAAACCATTTTGTAACCTCAAGGGACGGAACTCCTCAGGGGTAGTAACACCCTCTTTATGACGCTTGAGTTGGTTTTCGAATTGAGAAGCTCTTTCTCTAAGCCTGGACAAATCAAAAGTATTAGGTTGGTACATAGTCGAAAAGTCAAGTTGTTCAAAGTAGCCTATACTGTACGTTGTAAAAAAATTTTTTTGAAATACTTTTTTTTTTTAACGTTAGAAAAATAAGTTATAAAGAACACGGAGGTGAATTTTGGCTAAAGCTTACATCTTAGGAAACAATACAATATTAAATAAAGACGGATATGGAGAATACGCGAAGAAGGTTCCAGAAACAGTCAAAGCGCATGGCGGCAAGTTTTTAGCAAGGGGAGGGGATACGGTAATTTTAGATGGGGATCCCACTGGAAATAGAAATGTCATCATAGAATTTCCTAGTATTGATACTGCGAAGGCATGGTATTTTTCACGGGAGTATCAGGAAATAGTTCACGGTAGATTGCAAAATGCGAAAGGGTATCTTTTGATAGTTGAGGGGGTGGAGAACACTAACTAGGATAAAGAATATGGAATTTACAAAAGATCTAATTGTGGTGTGCACTACGGTTGATTCAATTAAGGAGGCTCGAAGTATTTCCAGGATTCTTGTAGAAGAGAATTTAGCCGCTTGTATTCAGATCAATCAGGTTCGTAGTATTTTTGAATGGGAGGATGAGGTTGACGAAAGCCTTGAGTTTAAATTAAGTATCAAAACGGTAGCAGATAATTACGAAAGGATAGAGGAGAAACTTCTGGAAGTGCACCCATATGATTTACCCGAAATAATCAGTGTGCCCATAATGTATGCTTATGGTCCTTATGCTGAATGGGTGGACAACCAATGTGGCGAAAACGAAGAATTTGAGGATGATGAATAAAATTATTTTTGGAGTAGAAAAAATTGATAAGTGTTCGGGAACTGCTTATGCTTTAGGCTACGGGGGAGCTGTTCCTTTCGTCGTTTTTGTGGCAATGCAGTGGCATGGTTATCAACTGATTCAAGGTGAGGTTAGCTTAATATATTTCTATGGCAGCATTATCCTGAGTTTTTTAGGCGCTCCGCACTGGGGCTATATGTTGGCGATAGCACATAAAGCTGAGATCAAAAATTTAGCGGGCCGGCTTGTTATTGGTGTCATTCCGTCTTTGATAGCTTTTTTCTCAATTCTGTTTGATGAACTTGATAGATTATTAATTATTGGATCAAGTTTCATATTTATTTATGTAATTGATAGTATCTTGTTTAGGCAAGAAGATATTCCGAATTGGTTTCTTCCGCTCCGATTTCGCCTAACGGTTATCGTTGCTTCTTGTTTTTTTTGCTCTATTGTTCTACTTATTGTCCGATAGGGATGTTAAATGAGCTTGCACACCGTTTGCAACTCCTTCTGGATAATAACCTCCTTCTAGAAGGGAAACTATTTTCCCGTTCGCATATTTGTTAGCGATATCTAAGACTATTTTTGTGGCGTCATAGAACCCTGAGTCAGAAAAATTGAAACAACCTAGCAAGTCATCTTTTCTTGAATCGAAGCCGGCTGAAATTAGAACGAAATCAGGTTGAAACTTCTCGGCTGCTGGGAGTAACTTTTCAACCAGGCTTTCTCTTAAGTCACTATCCGTTGCTCCACAATTCAGATGGATATTAATATTGTAACCGTACCCTTCACCTTCACCTTTTCTCGCCGGATCTCCGGTACCAGGATACGAATGCCAATCATGCAAAGAAAAAAATAGCACGGTAGGATCGTCATAGAAAAAAAATTCCGTTCCATCGCCGTGGTGATAATCCCAATCGACAATTAAAATTCGCTTGTATTTCAAAACATTTTGGAGATATTTAGCAGCTATCGCAATATTGTTAAAAAAGCAAAACCCCTCTTCGCGCCCATAATTTCTTGCATGATGCCCCGGGGGTCTTGCCGCCACAAAAGCATTCTGTACTTTGTTTTGATGCACATAGTCACAAGCAGCTATGACTCCACCAACTGCCGACCTGGCGATTGTAACTATGTTAGACCTATATCTGCTAGCAATTTTTTCGAGATGGTCCTCAGAGTGAATCATCGTTATTATCTCGTCGCTTATTTCTTTCAAGGGTAAGTAAACAATAGAGTTGTTAAACCCAGGATGGCTTTGAATTTTTTCCCACGCTAATTGTAATCTCTTAGGAGTTTCAGGATGTGCCTGATCATGTATAGGGTCAAGAAAAATGTTGTCAAAAATAAGACCAGTCTTATTTTTATTGGCTTTCATGTCGAAACTAATACCTCGCTTTGAAAGAATTAAACTTATAAGACCAAAACAAAATAGGTTTCTCTTACTTTGCTGTACTCTCATAAAATGATATTTCGTTGTCTGGCCTAATTAAATCTCCTGCACAATTTAAATATGCTCCGGTGACATTTCTGGATAATCGCGAAGGAAGATTTAATCTTACCTGTGTTTCATTTGTTTTGTAGATCAACTTTCCCCCAAAATTTGCTATTTCGAACATCAAAAGACCTCCTTGGTCTGATTGTTCTAAATTTTTCTCGACATAGAAGGTTTCTTTCTCACCGGCTGGATTTTGAAAAATAGTTTCCGTGTTAATTGTTCGTGATTTTAGACTTGCTGAGGAAATGCGTTGGCCGGGAACTTCTAGAGTCATTGATGTCAAAACTCTTGCTTCCCGCACAAACTTTTCAACTTTAAATGAGATATTTTCTTTTTCGTCGTAGTAATGTATGCCGCATCGAATTGGCCAATTATTGTCCATTGCTACAATCGGTGTAACACTCCATGAAAGAGCGGCAAATATCGCGGATTGAAAAGAGACCATAATTTTGAACTATTCTAATACAACTGCACTTCCAGGGAGAGTTTCTGCAAAACAGAGGCTCGACTCATTCAACCCTTCAGAGTATAAACGAACCAGAAACTTTATTAAAGGCAACGTAAGCAAGTTGTCTCCATATATTACTCATGGGATTCTATCTCTGGAGGAGGTTTACGATAGCCTAACGAAGAAATATAATCTAAGACCCGATCACAAATTTGTCAACGAATTAATGTGGCGTCAATTTTTCCATCATGTATGGACAAAAAAAGGGGAAAACATTTTCAGTTCACTTGGCGAGGAGGCAATACCTAAGTCTTTTTACAAGTCTGAGTTGCCAGGTGACATTACTCGTGCCAAAACTGGTCTTGCTGTTATAGATAAAAGTATTCAAGGTTTGTATGAAAGTGGGTATATTCACAATCACGCGAGAATGTGGTTGGCTGCTTATATTGTCCACTTTAGAAAAGTTTATTGGAAAGTTGGCGCTGACTGGATGTATTCTCTATTAGTAGATGGAGACCTTGCATCAAATCATTTGTCGTGGCAATGGGTTGCTGGGACAACTCGTTCAAGTATTTATATTTTTAACGCTGAAAATGTTAAAAAGTACGGCCCTGAGGAATTTTGTGTCAAGGGGACCTCTCTAGATAAAAGTTACTCGGAGTTATCAGATTTAGCTTTTAGTCGGAAAACAATTGGAAATGAGTTGATAACAGAAGACAAGCTTATTCCATTTGAACCCCCTCTAGTTAAATCTTATCCTCCCATCGATTTGCCAGATGTTCGAGATGCAAAATTAGATGATTTTTTTCTCATTCATCCATGGAATATCGGGTTTTCTGATGAAATAAACAGCCATAGGAAGAAAATTGGAATCATTTTTGAGGAGTTTCACAAGAAATGGCCATGGAGTTCCATTAAGTGGAATTTTGTTTTAAAAAGTATGGAAGAGACGTGTGATGATATTTTTATTTGTAGGGATGCGAGTCAAATAGGAAAATGTTTGTCTACATACAATCAACATTTAGAAGAAATTCCACGGTTTCCGTTTGACAGAGTAAATATGATTTTTGAAAAAAAAATAGGAGTGGAACCAGAGCAATACTGTCATTCTTTCTCAAAGTATTGGAGAAAAATAGAAAAAACAATTAAGTGACATCAAGAAAGTCTTTATATAGTATTGTGCAATTAAAAAATTTTCAGGTCTCAGGAGCATTGCTTTTCGTGACACGCTTATTTTTTCTACATCTATCAGAACAGTATTTCACTTCTTGCCAATTATTTCGCCACGATTTTCGCCACTCCATGGGTTTTTTACAGACAACGCAAATTTTACTCTCTTTAATTTTTCTCACTGTTTATCTAGGAGTTCCAATTGGCTATTGGAAACAAGTTGCCGTTTTTGTTTAAAATTTTTCCTCTTACGGCTTCCGTGGTCTAGGTACACTTTTTTCGCAAGATTAACAAACTTTTTACTTTTCCTCATAGCCCACAGTTTTTCTCGGGCAGCTTGAGAACTTTTTTTCAAATCTACGATTTTGTCAAATTCTGAATATGGCCAACCATTGGGATTCCATTTTTTAGTAAAGTTTTGGTCTGGGTCTTGATCGACAAATTGCTTTTCGGGGTTGTAAATTCTAATGGTATTTATTCCAGTGGTTCCACTTTGCATTTGCATTTGCGGCCAGTGAATACCCGGTTCATAGTCAAGAAAAAGTCTGGCGAGATGTTCTCCCGAGTGTGTCCAGTGTAACCATAAGTTATTACTCGCAAAAGATACTAGCATTGCGCGCATTCTGAAATTAATCCACCCAGTAGTTTTTAGATAGTTCATGCAAGCATCAATTAGTGGAAAGCCTGTCTTACCCTCTTTCCACAAGTTTAGAAAATCTTCTTCCTGAGCATTTAATATATTTTGATTTCTAACATGTTCATAGTTTACGTGCATACATCTAAATTCCAATTGAGGCTCGAATTCAAGTTTTTGGATAAAATGACATCGCCAATGTAGTCTTTTTTCAAAGCTGCGCAAACTTCTGAATTTTGTTGCATTAAATTCTTTTGATTTTAACTCTTCTGATACGGACAAGAGTTCTTTGTATAAAGCTCTTATTGACAACATGCCACTGGTTAAAAATGGAGACAACCTCGAACAGGAATATTCTGCTTTTAGGGGACTGCTCATTTCAGTGCGGTAGTTCAAGGAGCGTTCTTGAAAAAAGGAAGTAAGTAGTTGCTGCATTGTCTCATTTAGATTATCTGGCAAACTTTTACTTGCTGAGTCTAGAGCGAGATGGTCTAATCCACAAAACTTCAATAAACTATTCCATTCAAAGTCATCTACCTTTGGAGAAAGAAATTTACTATTTTCCATCTGTGGATTACAAATATTGGAGTTGAATAAAGGTAATTTCAAACACTCTTTACTCATAAACTCCTTCCACTTTCTAGACCACACATCGCGTTGTTTCAAACCTCTTATAACATTATTTTGGCGCTTCTCTTCCCAGAGTATGTGATTTAACTTGCACCATTTCTTAACTTTTTTATCCAACAAATAAGATGAAAAGTTTCCAGTCTCCTGATGACTGTACAAAGTAAATTCCTCAAATTCTCGCTTTAACCTTGTAAGCGTATCGATTAAATTCCCTTTAGCAATATAAATAGGAACTCTGTAACTGGCCAATCGTTTAGCAAGTTCATATAGACCTTTAAGGAGGAATACTTTATGACGCGTGCTCAAATCTGATGTGTTCCAACGTAAATTGTCTAAGGAAAAAAGACCAACAGTAAAACCGTTTGCTGCCGCTGAGCTTAATGCCTCGTTATCATAAAGCCTAAGATCTTTCTTGAACCATATTATGCTAATTTTTTTGGGTGCAATGTTCATACAAGCCTGAGTCCATTTGTTGCCTCATATTTTTTAAGAATGTTTTGTGTTTTCTTTCTAAACTCGCCTTGCTGACAAACAAGTTTTTAAGAAAAGAGACTTTGAATTCCGTAGCAATTGTCATGTTAGTGTTATTTTTTTGGGGGATAATTGACCATATACTGCGATAGTGGACAAAATCTCCTTCTATTTGTTCCATAATAATTTTATAACCTGCGTATTTAACTTTTAAAATGACTCTTTGTTTGATGCTCATGTTCATTATTTTTCCCACGAAATGTTGTTCTACAATAATCGAGTCCTGATATTTGTTCAAAATCTTACTATGCTCAAGGTTTGAGTAAAACGTTGTTAAGTTATCGTAGTCCGTAAGTGCGTTAAAAACTGAGCATGGTTTTTTGTTTATGTTTGTTTTGAGCCCTATTTTGTGCATACCATTTTCTGTTGAAAAGGAATAGGTGGCTGTATAAGCATTAGGCGATGTTAAAAAGAATACGCACGTAATTAGCAAAATCGGGTAGGCTAGATTCATATCAAGGAAGAAAATTAATGCATACGTTGTACACTTTTTATGTATTGTTTAACATGTTGGTGGCTTTGTTAGTGCTTTTTTACCTTTCGCACGCAGACAATAGTACATTCGATAATAACAAGTCTATTCTTTATGCTTTCGGCGTTCAACAGATACACTGCATAGCTTTATTTGGATTAATTTCTTTAATTAGATGTTCTTCTTTGCCGAGAATTTGTGTGTATTTGTCTCATTCCGCTTCTATTTTGTTTTGTTTGGGCATGATTCTTTTTTCACTAAACATATACGTAAAAAATATTTTTGAACTAAGCGTCCTTGCGTCGTTGGTCCCCTTTGGGGGAGCTATGTTATTTTTAGGATGGGCTCTTGTATTGTTGCTCCCGTTTTTCTGGTTTTCTGTCAGGATTTTAGGGAGAAAGTTTTAAAAGGTATGACGTTATATAATAAAACAAAGCGGTACAAAGAACCGAGCCTACAACGTGAGAGCTAATCAGGATCGCTGCGAGGATGAATTTTGAACTTTGCAGTAGAACAAAGATTTCTGCAGAGAACGCTGAGAATGTGGTCAAACTACCCAGAAATCCTGTAGTAATGGCTATTTTTGTATTGTCATCTAAATTGTTGTTATCTGATATGTAAGCTAGAGCGACACCTATAAGGCAAGCCCCTAGAATGTTAGAGACCAAAATTCCCGAGGAAAAAAGTTTGTTCATCGGATTGAAAAGGACGTTTAGATAATGCCTCAACATAGCACCTACTGCTGCTCCAATGGCAATGTAAATGTATAAAACTCCGGGCAAAGTGGTCACAGTCTTGTTAAATGGATTTTCGATATTATCAATAATTTGGTTAAAATGGAACTTTGAGGCAAACGGATAATCTGATAGTAATTGTGGGGATTTATGGCTAGAGAGCGCGGATTTTTCGAAAGATCGTTCATGTTCCGTATGATACGGGACTTTTTTCTGCTCCTTGTTATTGTTGCCGTTTTAGAATTGGGTCTTCGTTACGCCGCAATATTATATGAATTTAAAAACAATGAACCGGTTAGGGTGCAGCAGGTAGCCGATAAGTTGTCGAATGACATACGTTCGATTATGTTGAATGCAGGTGGTCCAACAGCTGCAAGGACGATTTATCCGATAATCGATAAAAACTACCACGATCTTGGTTTTTTAGTCGCGGTCGAGCCGTCTCAAATTACCGTTGATTCCATTAAAGTTTCCCAGGGTATGGATGCGTTTGGTTTGCAGCAGGTTTGGCCAATTGGACACCATACCGAGTCCAAAGTTGAAATTGCTGCTGAGCAGTATTGTCTTGGCTGCCATATTAAAGCCAAGATTGGGGATGTATTAGGTACGGTAACTGTACGCAGTTATTTTGATCGGAAACTTGATGTTTGGCTAGAGGAAGTGAGGGTTGCTGCGGGAGTATTATCTGTAAACATCTTAATCCACACATTGGTTTTGTTTTTTTTGTTAAAGATTAGAATGCAACCGTTACTAGATCTTAGGTCTACGGTTTCATCTCTTGCGAGAGGGTTAATGGATATTTCACCCAGAACAAAAACGAACTCGGAAGACGAATTCGGTGATTTAGCGACTGATCTTAACCATTTCCTAGATCGTATAGCTTTGGTTGTTAAAGATCTTGATGTTATCTTGAGTGAGGTGTTAGTTGTTGGGGATAGGTTAAAAGTTTTAACGAAGCAATTGGACAGTCAATGCCGGGAAATGAGGGAGATGCTCTTTCCGATGGAAACGGAGGGTGGTGCAGAAGGTAATGAGCTTGAGTTGGTGGCCGCGAGAGAATCCGGGGTTATGAAAACGTTGAAAACATCTGCCGAAAAAATAAAAGATAAGGGAGCAAGCAGGTCAAAAATGATTGTTGAGGAATACAATGATCTGCTCGAACAATTGCATGGCTCGTTCAGCGAACTACACGATAGCGTTAAGAAAATGGCAGAGTCCGAAAGAAGGCGTGGTAAAAATATTGATCGATATGACCTCTTCATGAATGCTTTAAAAGAGATGGCTCTACTTGAGGCGAGTATGCAAAGAGTTGCAAAAAATGGAAGGGAAACCCTAAGAAGAATAGTTCAGGTTACAGAAAATGATTAGTACTTTAGCGGTTTTTTTTTCCATTTTGAATTTAGGAATAGAAATTCCAGTGGGTTTTAAAAAAGAGAACTGGATTAGCGTGCAGAAGAATACTCTTTTAATTAAAAACCAAATTATCCCTCGTAATCGCCATAGAAGGGGAGTGGTGGAGCTACAAAACTTTTCAAAAGCAACCAGTGATGGTGTGATGTCTATGGAGTTATTAACCGAATATGATTGTAAGAAAGGCACTTTTAGGTTAATCAATCATCGTGGGTTCTCAAAAATAAATCTTGAGGGGGAGCTTGTTTATGATTGGCGTGGGTTTGATCCTAGGGCATTTGTGGGTATACCTGAGGCTAGTCCGGCAAGGAATGTTTTTGAGCTTGTTTGTGGGTACAAGAGAAAGGCTGTTTATTGACATGAGTGATGAGAGTAAAACGGAAGTGTATTTTGACGGGGCGTGCCCGTTATGTAGGAGGGAGATTTCGTTGTATAAGAAATTAGACAAAGAAGGAATAATTAGTTGGGTAGACGTTGCTAACTGTGATCCCTCTGTTTCTGGTCTAACGAAAACTGAGCTTTTAAAGAGGTTTCATATTAGAAACAAAGAAGGAGTTATTCTAAGCGGAGCCAGGGCTTTTTTTGATCTTTGGAAGGAGCTTCCCGGGTGGAAGTGGCTTGGCAAATTAGGAAAATACCCATTTATAGTAAATATGGCGGAAATTATTTATATTGGTTTTCTCAGGGTTAGGCCGTTTATGCAGAGATGTGTGAATCTATTTGAAAAAAAACAAAACATAAATTATTAAAGGAGCGAGTGTGAAGATAAATGATCTAGTTCCCAATTTTTCGGCCCAATCGACCAAGGGTGATATTGAGTTTCATGAATGGTGCTCCGGCTCTTGGACACTGTTTTTTTCACACCCAAAGGATTTTACACCCGTATGTGCGACTGAGATTAGCGCTTTATCAGCTTCTGAAGACGAATTTAAAAAGCGCAACTGTAAACTAATCGGGTTGAGTGTTGACTCGTTAGAAAGCCATTTTGATTGGCTCAGTGAAATGGAGGAAACATATGGTAGTAGAATTGAGTTCCCAATTATTGCGGATAAAAACCTGTATGTTTCAAAACTGTATAACATGTTACCAGCTGAAACAGTTGTTGAAGGACCTAGATCTGCAGCTGATAATGCTACCGTTAGGACAGTCTACATTATCAGTCCTGACCTAAAAATAAAAATGATGATGTCTTACCCTATGACGACCGGTCGAGATGTTGAGGAGCTCTTGCGTGTTATAGATTCAATACAACTAACCAGTGGCCACAAAGTGGCAACACCAGTAAATTGGCGTGCAGGGCAGGATGTCATTATTGCTGCATCGGTAAGCGACGATGAAGCTAGAGAGTTGTTCCCGGAGGGCTGGAAGTCTGTTAACGCCTATACTAGAGTCGTCGGGCAACCAAAGAAAAGCTAATTAATTATGATGTTTAGTTTGGATTATATTTGCTGCAAATAATTGGAAAATTGGGATTTTAATGAATGTAGCTCTTTAGAAATAAAGTGAGCGTCATGCGCGATCGCTACAAAATCAAAACCCTGACTAAATCTTTGGATGCCACCATCATTCGTCAGTGCAATTATCCCAGCTGGTTTATTCTTCCCAATAATTAGCTTTAGTGCCTTTCTAATTTCATCTTCCACTATTTTGTCTGAAGAACTACCTAATTTACCCAAACTGGCGGCGAGATCCGAGGGCCCGATAAAAATGCCGTCAATTCCCTCAGTATCAATGATTTCCTCTAAATTTTTTAAGCCATCAAGGTTTTCAACCTGAACTAGGATGCTTAATTCATTTGATGCTTGTTTTAAATATTCTTCCCGAAGCCCATAATCACTCGCACGGCATATACCGGAGACTCCTCTCATGCCATCAGGTGGATAGTTGCAGTACTTTACTGCAGCTTGGGCATCAGCGCGATTACTAATCATTGGAATCATGATACCGTCTACACCAATATCTAAAACGCGCTTAATTTCTACAATATCATTTGATCCAACTCTTACTAAGCAAGCTATTTCCGAATTTCTTGATTTTACCGCGTTTAATTGATCAATTAAATTTAAGGGGCCATTTGTTCCATGTTCGCAGTCAAATAAAATCCAATCGAAGCCAACGTTTGCAATAATTTCGGCTAAACATGGAGCTCCTAAGGTGGCCCAAATCCCGATTGTTTGTTTTTGTTTAAAAAAATTTTTTTTATATTTTCGTTCGTGATTCATCATTAACAGAAAGTGAAGTATGTTAGATGGTGTGTGGGGCTTGAAGACTAATCAGGCTAATGGTAGCATTTTATTTCTAACTTCGCCGAGATCTTTGTTTTGCAAGCGCTTATTCTAAAATTTTTTATTTCTTTCATTATTTTTTTTGGGTTATCTGGCTGTTCTAAAGAGAGGCAACCAGGAGTGTATTTTAAAAATGTTAAGGATGGGGATGTTTTGTCATCGCCAATCAATTTTGAGTTTGGTGTTGAAGGGTTTGAGTTAGCGCCTTCCGGATCCGTGGGGGAAAGGTTTGGCCATCATCATTTGCTTGTTATCCGCGATAGTATAACGGAGGGTGTGGTCATCCCAAGCGACGTTAATCATATGCATTTTGGTAATGGTGAAACAAGAGGAACGATAGAATTGGAGCCAGGTAGTAATTTGTTGACGGCACACATAGAAGCTTTGGAGAAAAGATGAGCGCATCCGTGGAGATCACTGTAAAGTGATATTTTTTTTTATTTTAGGCTAAATAAATATAATTAATAAGTTTTTTTTTGATAAGGGGGTGGTATCAAATGGCAAAACAATCCGATTCATGGAAGTTCGAGACTCAAGCTATTCATGCTGGGTATGACGTCGATCCTACTACAAAGGCTGTCGCCGTTCCGATTCATCAAACTGTTGCTTTTGCATTTGATAATACCCAGCATGGTGCGGACTTATTCGATCTAAAAGTAGCAGGTAACATATATACCCGAATCATGAACCCTACACAGGATGTTTTAGAGAAAAGGGTGGCCAATCTTGAAGCTGGAATTGCTGGTCTAGCTCTTGCCTCAGGGCAAAGTGCCGTAACTTATGCCATACAGACGATAGCTGAGGCTGGAGACAACATAGTATCCGTTTCTACATTATATGGAGGGACATACAACCTTTTCGCTCATACATTCCCCCAATTTGGGATTAACGTAAAGTTTGCCGATTATAGAGAGCCAGAAAAGTTTGTCGATTTAATTGATGATCGGACAAAGGCCATATATTGTGAGAGTATTGGCAATCCTTTAGGTAACGTAACTGACATTGGTCGACTTGCTAAAATTGCGCATGACCATGGGGTACCTTTGATCGTAGATAACACAGTAGCAACGCCATATCTTTGTAGACCTTTTGAGCACGGGGCAGATATTGTTGTGCATAGTCTCACAAAATATATGGGCGGACACGGAACAACTCTTGGAGGCGTTATAGTGGACTCAGGCAAGTTTCCCTGGGCAGAACATAAAGACCGGTTTAAACGATTGAATGAACCTGATGTAAGCTACCATGGAGTTGTTTATACTGAAGCATTGGGGCCGGCAGCATACATAGGTAGGGCAAGAGTAGTTCCGTTAAGAAACACTGGCTCGGCAATTAGTCCATTCAATGCATTTCAAATTCTTCAGGGTATAGAAACACTGTCCCTTAGAATGGAGCGGATATGTTCTAATTCAGTTGCAATAGCAGAGTATCTGAAAAATCATCCCAAAGTAGCCTGGGTTAACTATGCTGGGTTAAAAGATCATCCGGATTATGCGCTTTTGGATAAATACATGTCGGGAAAGGCAAGTGGAATACTTAATTTTGGATTAAAGAACGGAAGGTCGGCCGGAACTTCTTTTCAGGATTCGCTAAATTTGTTCACTAGACTGGTTAACATTGGCGATTGCAAATCGCTTGCTTGTCATCCTGCGAGCACTACTCATAGGCAGCTATCCCCGGGGGAGTTAGAGTTGGCGGGTGTTACGGAGGATATGGTACGTCTTTCTGTCGGCATAGAGCATATAGACGATTTAATAGATGACTTAAATCAGGCTTTAGAGACAGCTTAGTTGCACTAAGAATAATTTGAAATTTTTGTTAGTTTGCTTTTCTTATTAAAGCAAATTTTATTTTTAGTCGGATTATTGACGTTTACGACTTGTTACTCATAAATGTCCATAAGTATCGACTGAAAGTATCGTAATAATTTCGTTGGGAGTGTCAACATTTTGAGAACTGAGTTTATTATCTCCATATCAATGTAGGGCACAATCAAATTCATTTCAATGCAAGATGTAATAGAAAAATTTAAAGCTTTAAGCTCGCGATTCGTAAATAGAATCAAGGTAGATTCTTTAGCGCTTTGGTTTGCTTTGCGACACCCTGAGACCCCTGCTATCGTAACAGCATTGTTATGGCTTGTTGTAGCCTATGCTCTCAGTCCAATAGATTTGATTCCAGATTTTATCCCAGTAATTGGATTATTAGATGACCTTGTAATTGTGGCGATTGCAATTTTTTTTGCAGTAAGGCTATTACCAGTTCGAGTAATTGATAGGTGCAGAGCTCTTGCTTTGCAATTTGTAGAGCGGAACAAAAAACAACCCACAATATTTATAGGAGCTTTGTTAGTAGTCTCTTTATGGCTACTGATTGCTTATGGCTTTTATTTTTTTATTTTCTAAGACAGGTTATTCATGAATGAAATTTCAGCTATTTCCCTGTCTACAAGTTCCCAACATACAAAAGCTTCCTCCCTAAGTTCTAATAAGTATAATGCCTTGCTTTATGGTCACCAATGGAGCACCGTTGACATTACGTATAGCATCATAAACAAAACAGATTCCGTATTCTCGGATGATTATTTAACTGACAACCTTAATAAACTAATTAAGGGCAGTTTAAATTTCAATCCTATTCAGGCAGAAGCAATTTCAACAGCTTTGTTGAAGTGGTCAAACGTTACAAATATTAACTTCAGTGAGATAAAAGAAACAGATAACTCGTTCGGAACTATACGATTTGGTTTAAGCGATAACGTAAATACATTGGTTGGGAACTCCTCCGCCTTTGCTTTTTTTCCTTCTAACCTTGAAACTGGTGGAGACATTTGGTTAAATGCAAAAACGAAAGATATTTTTGGGGGAATCTTCACTGGAAGTTTCTCCGAATCATCTTTTGAGGAGGCATCATTTTCATATTCCATCTTGGTTCATGAGATCGGCCATTCCTTGGGGTTGAAGCATCCTTTTGAAACATCAGCAAGGAATTTTGACACTCTTACTGATGAGGAAAATGTTATCAGTAATACGATAATGAGTTATACGGTTTCATTGAGTTCTGACGTTGTTGGATTAACTGCATATCCCACTACACCAATGATTGAGGATATTAAGGCGATACAACATTTATATGGAACTAACAATACTTTTAATTTAGGTAATACCTCATATTTATTTGATGATTCTACAACTTATTTTCAAACCATTTGGGATAGTGGCGGCACGGATGAAATAGTATACAGTGGCAAACAGCCCATAGAATTATCGTTAGATTCGGCAAGTGGTAGTTTTATTGGGAAAAGAGTAAAGGGCTACTCCGATAACGGAACTCATCTGACGGAAATTAAGAATATTTACATTGCTGATTTTGTTACGATTGAAAATGCATCGGGAGGATCTGGAAATGATTTGATAGAGGGCAATTTTGCATCAAATTTCCTAGTAGGAGGAAAAGGTAATGATAATCTCTACGGGCACGGAGCAAACGATGTTTTTGAGGGCGGTGAGGGCAATGATTTTATTTATGGGGGAGAAGGAGTTGATATAGTGCTAAGATCACTATCTGATTTTGAAGTGAATTATTTGGGAAAACAGAATTTTCAGCTAACAAGTTCTGGATATGAAGGGGTAGATAGTTTATTGAATGTTGAGCGCATTTACACTGGAAATTTGGATTCACCCTCTCGAATCATCGGTCTGGATATTAATCAGGGTGAGTCGTCCGGCTCAGTATTTCGTTTATATAACGCGGCATTTAATCGTGCGCCTGGTGGCTTTGAAGTTGGATACCATGTTAACGACTTAGAGAATAATGAATTTCAGTTGCTTGATATCGCGAGAAACTTTCTCTTATCTCCTGAGTTTAGCGAAACATACGGACCAAACCAGTCTGATGAGGATTATGTAAAAACCTTATATGAAAATGTTCTAAACAGAACACCTGAAGAATTTGAGTTGAAGTATTATACGGATCAGTTTGAGAGCTTTTCCACAGAGAAAGCTAAAACTCTGCTTAACTTTTCCGAGAGCCCTGAAAACATTGCTCTAATTTTCCCCCAAGTCGAATTTGGTATTGATTTACTGTAATGGGTTTAATGGCAGGTATGGCCATATACTTTTAATCGGTGATAGTTATAGGGTAGTGGGGTCAAAAACCCGGCTATGAGCATAAATGGTATTGAAACGATCGTCAGTTTAGCTTCTCCAACAATGAGGAAATCAACCAAATTCATGGCTAGTTCCATTGCCAACATTGATAAAAAGGACATTTTTAGTGCGGTCATCAGAGCAATCCTGATAGTCATTTGTTTAACAAGAATTAAGGTTTCGAGAAGGATGGATGTCAATATTCCATTGACCATTGCTAAACTCATGATCTGAACCGTGTTGTAAGTATGGTCGGTTATTTGGAAATAGTAAATGGTGCCAAAATCCCCAAGTGAGCACCCTAATAGGCACCATAATGTATTTTTTGAGCTCCTCTTCCATGTGTCAAGACAAGTCCAAAATTCAAAAATTAAATACATGTTTTTAATTTTCTCTGCGCCTTTTTCTAGAGTGTTTTCGCCATTCCCACGGAGCAATATAGTCATTCACCTTCCATAAACCCAATGCATTTTGTTTCGCTAGAAATTCGGCATGAAGATATTTATTTCGCATCGGTATGGAAGCATATTTTAAATATTTGGTATACACCCATGCATAGCCAATTTCTACCATTGCCAAGTTTATATCAGCATTCCGATGAAAAAGAATCGCAACATGCCTCCCATAACGATCTTTACTTTTTACATCGATTGTTACTCTTTGGCCTTCTATTTTTTTTAAGTATGCTTTAGCATCAGGTCCAAAAGGCTGATTAAGCTCGGGAGCATCAATGAAGGCAAGCCTAACTTTTATGGAGTTGTTAGCTTCTGTTTTTAGGAAAATAGTATCTCCATCAACCACTCTTTTTAAATTGCCAATTATTTTCTCATCAGAAGCATAGGTACAAACGCACAGTGCTAATAATACACTGCTAAGAAAAACCGACCGTTTATTCAATGCCAAATCTCTTTAAACTATTTTTAACATCATTAACTATACCTTTTAATTTTTTTTCTTCTTTGCTTATATCATCAATCAACTTTTGTTTTTTCTTAGAATAATAATCTTTAAGGTTTTTGGTTAAGCCTAGTGTATATTTTTCCGACTCTTCAGATATTCTCGTAAGAAACCCTGTAACGATTTCTTCAGGACGGAGCCCGTTTTCTTTGACACCTATATCGACAATCTTGATATCTGGTAGTTTGTAATTTTTGTTAATACTGAGTTTTTTAGAACTTAATAAAAGTGTGGGACTTACTATAAAGAAGTTTTCTATAATAAATTTCTTTTCGAATTTAGAGGTTTTCGTTTTTTCTGAGGCGCTCTCCTTGGGCGTGTTTATTTGCTTTGAAAGTTCTGCGATATTGATTTGCATCCTGTCATTTAGTTCTACCAAAATATCAGCGTTTTTTAAATTAACATTTTCGACATAGATGGTTTCTTTGAATAGCGTTTCCGGTCTTATTTTGAAGGACAAATTTTTAAGTATTAAGAAATCATTTTGAGAAAAATCAGAAGGGTTTTTTATTCTGATATCCTTGATATTCAAACTACCGTCTAGACTTATGTTTATACTCGAAATATTTACATCCGTTTTTAAGAGTAATTTGCCATTGGCTATCAATTGATTTTTTAGAATATCTGGCAAAAAAATTTTTAGGAATAATCCCAGAGAAATCGTTAAAATTGTCAGAAATAAAATACATATTGTTAAAGTCTTTTTCATTTTTTAATGATGATTGTGTTGATTCTCTGTATGTTTTTTTACACTTATTTCGGTTTTTAGTTTTTTTCCATTTGAAAAAGAAAAATTTATCGTAAACTTATTTTTTTCAGTAATCTGAGGCGATACATCAAAGACCATCAAATGGTAATTGTTAGGGTTTTTTTTGCCGAGTGAAACCTTGGATTTTGCAGGTATAGTAATTTTCTCTTCCTTTTTCATTTTCATTACGTTATTCACAATTTGCATACTGTGAATTTCAATATTTTTAGCAAATGGGGAGGATACAGCGATTAAGTCAATGTCCTTACTGGAAGAATTTTCTATTGTGTCAAGGTAAACGGCAATTGTATTTTGCCCAGGCCTTACTACATTAGTATATCCACCAGATATATTAATGAGTTCGGTATTATCGTTAGCAATAGTAAATGGGAGGTTTAGGGTTAAAATTGTGGATATTATTAATTGGAGAATCATAATCGAAAAGCCTTTTATTTTTTAAAATTTAATAAAAGTATTATACTTTTATTTCTTGTGACAAATTAATCTTAGGATTTTTTAATTTAAGGATCTTTAATAAGAAAGCTTAGTTTAGATGGAAATCTTATCTATTTCAGAATTAAATACAACACAGATTGTTGAAATGCTAGTCGGAGGATCTTTGCTAATATTTTCCGCATATATATCATTTCCGTTGACTAACTGGTTAGTTCAAAAGAGTTTCAATAATTGGTATAAGTATGCTGAATCCGAATGGACTAAAGCGTTTTTTCATACAAATTTAACCAGAAAGGTTGCGTTGATTGCTCCGTCTCTGATTATTCAAATAGCGGTTGGATTAGTTCCGCACTTAAGCAAGGATGTTACGTCAATTATTAAAAATATTGCCGTTTCCGTTACTATTTTCTACCTTTTGCGAGTTTTACTCGCGCTACTAGATATTTTTGAGAACTTGCAGGTTCAGAACGCGTTAAAAGAAAAACGTCCCAAGGCTATTAAAAGTTATGTACAGCTGTCTAAAATTTTATTGATTATACTTGGCACAATAGTAATTATTTCTACTTTAATCGACCGGTCGCCTCTAATCTTTCTGTCGGGTATTGGTGCCATGTCCGCAGTTTTATTAATAGTTTTCAAAGATACGTTAACTTCTTTTGTTGCTGGTATTCAGTTAACTGCGACAGACATGTTAAGGGTTGGTGATTGGATAGAAATGCCGCAAGTTGGAGCAGATGGAGAAGTGACCGAAATAGCTTTACATACTGTCAGAGTTCAGAATTGGGATAAAACGATTACTGCCGTGCCAACATGGAGATTAATGTCTGAAAGTTTTAAGAATTGGCGAGGAATGGCTGAGTCTGGAGGTAGACGAATCAAGAAAGTTTTGGTGATTGATAGTAGTTCAGTAAGATTTTTATCTGAGGATGATTTGAAGAGACTTAAGCGTGCAGAGCGCATAAAGTTGTATCTTGAATCTAGAGAAGAGAGTATTAAGCTTTATCACAATGAAGTGGAAACTCGGCTTGGTAGTCTATCCCATGATAGGTTGAATAGACGCTCTCTTACTAACCTTGGTACTTTTAGGGCATACGTTGATCTGTATTTGCATGAGCATCCTTTAGTTCACGATGATATGACTAGGATTGTAAGGGTGATGGAATCTTCGGCGGAAGGGATTCCATTAGAAGTGTATTGTTTTACCACAACGACAAAGTGGAAAGACTATGAAAACATTCAAAGCGATATTTTCGAGCATTTTTTTGCAATCTTGCCAGAATTCGGACTCAGGTTGTACCAGAAACCGGGCAGTGGGGATTTCAGAACATTATTAAAATGAAAGTAAGCTCTTGAGTGGTTTAAGAGTTAAGTATTTTTTTAATTGGTTCCAGTACGTTATTATCTTCAATTGTAGTTAGGTCTCCCAGGTCTCTTCCTTCGCAGATTGCCTGTAAAGCCCTCCTTAGCAATTTTCCTGATCGAGTTTTTGGTAGGTTAGGTACAAAGTACATGTGGCTTGGCTTTGCGAAACGCCCTAATTCTTCTGTTATCAAAGCTTCCAGTTCCTCCCCTAGGGTATTATCATCATTTTCATTTAGGCCTACGTTCTCTTTCTTTACTATAAATGCAAAAGGAACCTGACCTTTTATTTTATCAGCAACCCCGATAACAGCTGTTTCAGCTACCATCTCATGCAATTGAAGCGCTTCTTCTATTTCTCTAGTTCCGATTCTATGGCCAGCAACATTTATCACATCATCTGTTCTGCCCAGCATGAAGTAATAGCCTTCGTTATCTATTTCAGCAAAATCAAAGGTCTTATAAAAATACGAGTTATTATTTTTGAAAAAATAAGTATTTATAAATCTGTTGTCATCTCGCCATATTGTTTGTAATGACCCGGGTGGTAGAGGTGCTTTCAAGCACAACATACCTTTTCTTTCATTTTCATTTATCAGCTTGTCGTCAACAGCTAAGGCAAGATCATAACCAAAAACTGGAAAGCTTGGACTACCCGGCTTAATCTTTGTTTTTTGGATTTCAAGTTGAGCAGATAATATCGGCCAGCCTGTTTCAGTTTGCCAGTAATTATCTATAACTGTAACCGATGGGAGTTTCTCGTTTACCCAAGAACTGGTTCCTGTGTCTAAGGGTTCGCCAGCGAGAAAAAGTGATCTGAGAGACTCGGTCTTAAGTTGTTTTACATTATGAGATTTTTCTTTTTTTAAGACTCTAATAGCAGTTGGAGAGGTGAACATAACTGAGACGGAATATTTTTCAACAATATCCCACCAAATATTTGAGTCAGGTTTTGTTGGTAGACCCTCATACAATACAGTAGTACAACCATTTATTAGAGGGCCGTAGACTAAATATGAATGTCCAACAACCCATCCAATATCAGATGCACAAAAAAATACTTCCCCAGGTCTGCATCCATAAATTAGACGCATCGACGCTGCAAGGGCAACTGCATATCCACCAGTATCTCTCTGGATACCTTTAGGCGAACCCGTTGTACCGGAGGTATACAGTATGTAGCTGGACTCTGTAGATTTCATTTCGACGCATGCGATAGCACTATTGTCTAAATCTTCTGGCACTGTATTCCTCTCTATCACAATATCGCTTTCCATACTGTCGAATGGCGTTAACTTTCTATCTACTACCAATGTCCGCACTCTTTCTTTGTCAATTTGCAGTTGTGCCTGGTCAGAAATTTCTTTGTAATTTATAACTCGCCCATTTCTTAGTCCCGCATCGCAAGTAACAATCATTGTTGGATTTGCATCCTTGATTCTAAGGGCGAGTGCATTTGCTGAAAAACCACCAAAAACGACAGAATGTATTGCTCCAATTCTTACGCACGCCAGCATTACATAAATCGCCTCTGGAATCATCGGCATGTAAATAATTACTCTGTCGCCTCTTTGAACCTTTTGTTGCATTAAAATTTTTGCGTATATCTGGATGCCATGATAAAGCTGATTGTAAGAATAAGTTTCTTCTTCGTTCGTCTCGCTTGATTTGAAAATGATAGCTTTTTGTTTTCCTCTTTCGGCAAGATGTCTATCGACGGCATTCAGACAGAGGTTTGTTTTTCCGTCAGCGAACCAATCGCAGTATGGTGGATTTGTATAATCACAAATGTCTTCGGGATACTTAAACCAATCTATTAGTTTTGCCTGTGCTTTCCAAAATTCGTTTGGTCTAGCAATAGATAGTTTGTGATAATTATTTAAAATTTCGTAAGGTGATTGAATCAAATTAAATATTGGGACAAGAGTCCCGTTTCCATAATGTCTCAAATAAAAAGTCAGAATCGTGTTTTTGAAAGTTGTCGATATTACTAAAGAAATCAACTAACAAATTAATTTCTTTTTCGGTGTATAAGGATTGCATATTGGTCCTAAATTTTTCAATTAAAATAGGAATTCCCTCGTTCCGTCTGTTTTTGTGGCCCAGAGGATATTCTACTATTACTTCTGGTAATTTTACACCTCCAGCCAATTCAATCTGAATTCCATTTGCAATTGAGCGCTTACTCGGAAGCAAGTAATCCTGAGAAAACTGTTTGTCTTCAATGCAAACAATTTTGTTTCTTAGTTCATCTATTCGAGGGTTCTTAGCAACGGAGTCTTCATAATGTTTAGCCTCCAGGTTGCCATAAAGTAATCCAATTGCAACCATGTATTGAATACAATGGTCTCTGTCGGCAGGGTTATTCAAAGGTCCTTTTTTATCGATTATTCGAATAGCGGATTCATGAGTACGAATTGTCACTTTCTTTATTTTTTTGGTATCTTCTTTCAATTTATTGTGAAGGATGATTGCAGCTTCGATAGCAGTTTGAGCGTGAAATTCTGCTGGGTAGGATATTTTGAATAATATATTATCGATTACGTATGATGAAAAAGGCTGATTAAGGCTGAATTCTTTTCCCTTAAATAGGGCATCAAAGAACCCCCATTTTGGAGCGCTAAGTGCTGTGGGATATCCCATCTCACCTTTCGAAGATAATAAATTTAGAAATACAGAGCGGGCCGAGGCATCGCCGGCTGCCCATGACTTTCGCGAGCCTGTATTTGGAAAGTGTCTATATGTTCTAAGTGGGTTTCCATCCAGAAAAACATGAGAAATCGAATTTAGTTTTTGTTGCATTGGAAGATCTAGAATATTTGCACCTACAGCAGTTGAAGCTAATTTTACAAGAATTACATGATCTAAACCAACTGCGTTAAATGAATTCTCTAATGCGATCACTCCTTGAATTTCATGCGCCTTAATCAAGTAATCTAAGATTGAAATAGCACGAATTTTTCTTTCTCGCTGGGAAATCCAGTCTGTTAAGGCTAATATCGCACCTAAGTTATCCGAAGGATGCCCCCATTCTTTGGCTAACCATGTGTCGTTAAAGTCTAGCCAGCGGATCATCGTTGCTATATTAAATGCACCTTCTACGGGATTTAATGAAAAGGTCGTTCCTGGTACTCTAACTCCATTTTCACAACCATTATCATAAAAAGGCCCTAGAACTTTTTTGCAGGCAGAGTAGTCGAGCGCCTGAATTGCACAACCAATGGAATCCATGAGGCAGTATGATGCGATTTGTAGGCTTTCTTCACTGAAATGTTTTTCCTCGCTTACGTAGTTTGTTATTTCCCGGAGGATTTTATCAAATTCCCTATTGGGTTTTTTCTGAAGGCTCACGCGATTTTCTCTCCTTTATTGAAACAAATTCTTTTGGTTGTGGTCCGACATAATTAGCAGAGGGTCTTATTATCTTATTCTCTTTATGTTGCTCGATAATGTGTGCGCTCCAACCCGCTGTTCTCGCAATAACGAATATAGGAGTGAAAAGTTTCACTGGAATATTAAGATGGGAAAAACAAACAGCACTATACCAGTCAAGATTAGCAAACATATTTTTTTCCTTCAGCATCGTGGTCTCGATAACCTCAGCTACTTCAAACAGACTTGAATTCGAATTTCCTTCTGATAATGCTTTTGCATATCTTTTGATTATTTCATTTCGAGGGTCTCTCTGTGTATAAACAGGATGCCCAAAACCAATGATTATCTCTTTTCTTTTTAGCTTACTCATAATACTCTGTTTTGCTAAATTCTTATCAGAGTAGTCTTCTTGAATTTTCAGTGCTTCTTCGTTAGCGCCCCCGTGTTTTGAACCCCTTAGAGCGCCAATAGCCCCTGCGATGCAAGAGAAAAAATCTGAGTTAGTTCCAGCTATAACTCGACTGGCAAAAGTGGAAGCATTAAACTCGTGTTCAGCATATAAGATTAAGGAGGCTTCCATAGTTTGAACCCAATCTGCATCAAAATCACCTTGGTGAAGAAGATCCAAAAAGTAGCCACTAATTCTTTTTTCTGAGGATTTTAGAGAGATTCTT
>JAOINQ010000008.1 GCA_028139685.1 Betaproteobacteria bacterium | reverse complement strand
TCAAAATCAATTACGTTGGAATGAACACTGGCTGGGTTTTGGGGCTCTATCTTTGCTCCTATTTTTCCCGGCCTGGTTTTTAAGACCAATTATTAATGAGAAGTTGATTACTAAACGGAATCCAATAAGTGGTGAGGCCAAAACCAAAAACACGTTAATTGATTTTATTTGTATCCTCTCCATGTATTTTTTCGCTGGCCTTGGTTTTGTTGTAAGTGCAACTTTCACATTAGCTTTAGCAGTAGAAAGAGGATTTGTTCAGGAAGACAGTCTTTTGGCCTGGTTATTAGTAGGTGTAGTAAGTATCCCAAGCTTGTTTTTTTGGGACTATGTGGAGAAAAGGGCATCCATGTTTTTAGCATTATTTTCTGCGATAATGATGCATGCCTTATCTCTTTTGTTGGCTGTATTTTTTGAGGATTTCAGTACGTTTGTTATTTCAACTCTGCTTTTTGGCATGAGTAATTTAGGGATAGTTAGTTTGACTATGACTTTAGCCGGAAGGTTGAATCCGGCCAATGCATCAAAGGAAATGGCTAGGCTTACCTTTGGGTTTGCGCTTGCACTGATCATAGGTCTTTTTTTACTGGAGTTCTAGCAGAATATTCAGGAAGCTATGATGTTTCTATTTTGATAGCTGGCTGCTTAATGTTACTGGGCGGGATTTTAATAGTTATAAGGGAATTTTTTTTGAAAAAAGATAAGATATGAACGATTTTTTTCCAATAATTATCATAGAAATCGTTATAACTTTCGGCGGGGTTCTATTTCTCTATTGGTGGAGTATGCGAGATATCAAACTGTGGAGGGAAAAAAAGCGGCAACAGGAAGAACAAAAGGAAAAAAAAGAGGAGGAAGGAAAAAATCAATAGGTTTTAATTTCTAGCTTTCCACTATTCGGAACGGAACAAACTGCCGTCAACATAAATCGACTCATTTTATAAGTTGGATTCCAGTTATTACCTGGGGCTTTCGATTTAAGCTTGTCACCTAGTAAATTTGGGCCAGGGTAAGCTGTGGCTGTTAGCATCCGATGCATTTTATATTTGCAGTCATATTCTAACTTTGCCTCAATAGAAATAGCACCATCCGATGTCCTTTTGAATCTTAAATTTTGGTACATCATAACCGTACGTTTATCTCCAGATGGCTTAATTGTTGTCATATCAGTAAAGTATCTTGAGACCGGTGTCTCGCCGATAAACTTCCATCCAGACATAGTTGAGTTAATCGGCAGCAAAGTGCCAATAATCAGGAGTATCTTTTTAAGTAATGGAGTAGTGTTGTTAAAAGTCAGAAGAGTCATATTCTTTATCAATTCCAAAGATTCGACGTTCTATAATCTTTAAAAAGCCCGAAGTTGAAAAACCCAATCCGGCGGCTAATTTATGCGTCGTTTTTAAATAGGGTTCCTCATTTCCATTTTCTAGGTCATATATATACTTTCCTGGTAATCCTGCTCTTAGTCCTAAATCTTTATGAGTCAAGCCACGGGAAATCCTTTGCTGACGCAAAACTTCACAAAATGCAATAGCGGGTTCCACTTCCTCTTTCATAAGCTTATAATCGGATTGAAGAGATTAACTTTAATGGTTAGATCTGTATAGAGTATAAATTTTCGGGGGAGCTATATGTTAGCTAAAATTACTATGGCAGGTCTTTCTTCATTTGCGATAATGATCGTAGGTGGTTGCGGTGGCTTTTTAATGTCTTCTCAAGAGTACTTGTGTAAGGATACTAAAGGGACGTTGGATGACTACAAACTCTACGTTCACAGAAGTTATTTCGAAAAATCAAATCTGATGAAAATCCCTAGCAAAGTGGAAACACTCGGAATGGAGCGAAATATTTGTAATGAGGATTCTGAAACGATATGGGCTGGTGAGGATTGCCGCGGAGACGATGGAGAAAACCAAACTCTAGTTTTTTCGAAAAAAAGTTTAAAACTAGAAATCAGGGTTTCACCAACAATTACAAGACGGGCAAACTGCGATTTAACGTAGCCTCATTTTTTTATGGAGGTGATATATCAAAGGCGATACAAATTCTTTCGGATTTTGATTTGAACGGTATCGTTTGATGGAAAACCGAGGAGGGAAATAAAACGATGTCCCCTTCATTTATGTCAAGAATCTTCTTCGGATAGGTTACGTTGGTGTTCGGGTAAGAGTCACCGTCGATTCCAAATTGAATTTTACCGTCGTTATCGAGTTGATTATCAGGGATTTGTAAATAGACTACTCCGCTAAGCCAACCTGTTTCATGAATGTGAGAGGTCAAATGGCCCTGGTTTTGCATTTTGACGAACCACGAACTTTGAAAAGACGGCTCTTTTGGGAACGCTCTTAAAAACTCACAATCTTTATCGAGTTCATCTACATAATTATCAATTTCGACCAAGATGTGGCCTGCAAGGATTCGAAAAACATCTTCTTTTCTTCGAAGCAAATTACCTGCAGATTGAACTCCATTGATTAATCTTCCTTGTTTTCTTGAACCAATTTCTAATTCGTTCAATTGATTTATCAGATCAGTCCGAAATTTACTGTTGGATTCGGCCAGGCCGGCAATAGTCCGTTTGCGGACGTATTTTAAAGGGTCTGAGCAGAAGTTGTATGGGTCAGACTTATTATAACTTTTTGAATAATGAGCTGACAAACTGGCAAGTAGCGGAGACCAATGCGGTAACTTCATTGTGGCTTCAAACTCAGAAAGAAACTTTGTTAAATTGTTTCCTTTGTAGTAACAATAACAAACTCTGGATTTCCAGTCATCAATTTTAGACTTTCTAAATGAATCTGCAGCTTCTGAGAATTCACCTTTATCTTGATGCAAAATGCCTAAATTGTATAACGCTCTTTCGAATGATGCATTCACGTTTAGTGCTTTTTTAAAAAAAACAGCAGCTTTTTCAGAGTCACCTTCATCTCTACTAATTTCTCCTAAATTGTTATAAGCTTCAGGAAAATTATTTTGTAATCTTAGGGCTTCATGATACTTTTCCTTAGCGGAATCTAAATCTCCCTGGTCCCTGAATATTGTCGCTAGATTGAAATAAAACCTAGCATCATCCTTCATGCTGATTGCTATAAGTGTTTTTTCTTTGGCTTTTTCGTAGTCACCATTTTCTTTCAAAACACTGCCCAAAGCAGCAATTACTTCCGCATTATCTGGCATGAGTGCAACTGCTTTTTCTAAATAACTAACAGCTTGCGTAGTATTACCTTTTCTTTGCATCAGCAAGCCTGCGTTGTAATGTGCTGGACCAAAGTCCTTTCTTAATTTAATTATTTTTTCGTAAGTACTTTCTGCTTTATCTAAAAAATCTGCCTTCTCTAATGCAATTGCATAATTGAAAAGAATTTCTGGAACATCTGACCTGGACCGGATTATAGTTTCAAAAATTGGTATGGCTTCTGTGTATCTTCCTTCACTATGAAGAATAAGCGCCAAATTGCTCGCCGTTTCAATATTTCCAGGGGCATTCTCATAGGCTTTTTTTAACCAATCAAGTGCATCGGTTTTTTTTCCAATATTAAAGTTTGCCAGTCCTAGCATATTCATAACAAATGCATCGCTTGGACAATCTTTTAAAATTTGTTCCCCTAATATGACAACCTCATTGAATTTTCTGTTATTGAAGTTGTCTACTAACTTTTTTAGGGTATCTTTTGAAGGAGTGGGTTTTAAATTATTCACTTTTATGAGGAAATGCGTTAAAGACTATTTAATTTTAACCGATACATGAATATGGCTAGGTTTTTTATGAAAAAAAATACGTTTCTTTTCTGTGCGCTTGCCCTAGGACTGACTTGCTCGGCATTTGGCGAGCTGCAAAAAAATTGGGAAATAGTGACGGTTGATAACGAGGCGGTCTACTTTTTAGACAGGAATTCGATTAATTTGTCGGAAGAGCAAATCGGCAGAGTCTGGCAACTCAAAAATTTTCGTCAAATTAAGCGGGTACCACCTCAATCAATATCTTCCCAAATGGATTACGATTGCGAGAAATCCAGAAAGCGCATATTTTTAAAGCATCACCACTCAGGAGTTATGGCCAAGGGACGATTGAGGGTTGCGAACACTGAGGGGCAATTTGACTGGAAATCTATCGAGTCAGATCCCGTAAGTGAGCGAATTTTTTTTATCGTTTGCGGGAAAGAGCCAAATATAGTCGCCTCGAATACTAAACAAGCTGTTGAAAAGGAAAACAATGTCGCTGATGAGCTTGATGGGAAAGTGTCAGGCGAAGGTGAAAAAAAGGTAGCTAAATAAAATATGTGTGCAAACAATCATTCTAAACGCATTTGTTGCTTGCCGTAATATTCCTGAGCTGCTCCCTTCTTTTTTCGTTTTGGAATTTCATAGTCTATGCCTAAAATATGCCCAGGAATCTTTTCCGAAAGGTAAAACGTGTATTTTTTCTTACTGTATCGTCTGTATTTTGATCTTCCCGATTCGAATCTCAATGGGTCTTTAGCATAAGGTTCAATTGAGAAGGCTAACACCTCAATTGGTTCGTCTTTAAATATCTGCTTTTCTCGAAAAATCTCTGGTCCCTCTGCGAGGGCTGCCCGGATACGTTTACGGAAGTAATTTGGTTGGCCCTTAGTGAGTTTTTGCATTTCAACTATGTCAGCTTCAAGGAACTCTAAAATAATCGGATTGCTAATGGCATTAGCTATTTTTTTTATAGGCTTTTTTGTCTTACCAACCTCAGTAAATCCGGTCACTAAGATTCCGTTTTTACTTTTCTTGAAGCTCAATTCTATTTTTTTTGACTTAATTTTTACCGTTTCCCCTTCGCCTAGGAATCTGTATGTTAAAACCTTCGATGTAGGTAGGTTTCCTAAATGATTTTGCAAAAAAAGGAGTTTCTCGGGTTCTGTTATTTCAGCCTTTGGATTTAGACCGGTATTGTGCTTTTTCGTGTTAATCGGCTCTTTTTGGGCCGCAACAGCGTTTATAAAGAAAAGCTGACAAATCCCTATAATAACTAAGGAAAAAAAACTGGAATATACTGTTATCTTCATCCTTATACTCAGTAGTAATTTCTCTATGGATATTTTCGAACTCAGTTTGTTCCTTAAGTATACAGAATCTATGAAAGGAAAGAATTGTCTGAGAATAAGTTAGCCGATTGGCTACACAAAGCTTCCCAGCTGGAAACTGCTATAAAATCTGCCGTAGTTGGGCAAGAAAGGGCTATTCATCTATTAACAATAGCAATCTTCTCAAGAGGGCACGTGCTTTTAGAAGGAGATGTTGGCGTTGGGAAGACCACTCTTTTGCGAGCAGTAGCTAGATCACTAGGAGGGGCTTACGAGAGAGTTGAAGGTAGTGTCGATATGATGCCGACAGACCTGATTTATCACACGTACATTAGCGAGGATGGAAAACCTAAAGTTGATCCAGGCCCGCTTCTCATGCATGGCAAATCACTCTCAACCTTTTTTTTTAATGAAATCAATCGAGCTAGGCCTCAAGTTCATTCTCTTATGTTACGCGCAATGGCAGAAAGAAGTGTAACTGCCTTCAATAAAGAGTACAGCTTTCCGCACTTACAGGTTTTTGCCGATAGAAATAGGATAGAGAAAGAAGAGACTTTTGAAATTTCCTCTGCTGCGAAAGATCGATTTCTAATGGAAATTTCTATAGAGACTCCGAAGGATGACCTGATTCAAAAAGAATTAATTTTTAATAATAAATTTTATGATGTGGACTCTCTTATTCAAAATGTTTCCCCAGCAGCGGTGCCATACAGTGAATTAAATGACATAGCTCAGAATATTCAGGAAAGTGTCAAGGAGTCTGAACCTATGAAAGATTACGCAATACGTCTTTGGGCAGCATTACGAGATCCTAGAACTTTAGGAGTGAAAGAAATAGACGGTTTAGAAGTGAACAAACTGGTTGAGAGTGGAGCAAGTCCGAGGGGTATGGCCATGCTAATTAGAGCTGCTAAGGTCAATGCGTGGTTAGCAGGAAGATTGGACTTAATTCCTGAAGACCTGCATGGGGGACTTCAGGAAACTATGGCACACAGAATTGTACTGTATCCCAATTACGAATTTCAGCATAAGGAGATAGTAGAGAAAATTATTAGTTTTTGCACTCAAAGAGTTTCCACTCCCTAGCTCAATGGAAGAAATATCTGATTTTCAGTACAAACTTTTTGGGTCCTCAAAAAGTTCTCGTCCTGGTTCTCACAAGAGTTCTGCAAGGGGATCTGGGATGGAATTCAATAGGCTAGTTTCCTTGCAACAATATCCTGATCCTCGGAGGCTAGATTTACGCGCGAGTATTATTGACCCATATGAAAGATGGTTGGTAAGAGAATTTAAACAAAGGTCCGCAGTCTCTGTTTTTGTCATCGTAGACTTGTCTGCTTCTGTTCGCTTTAACGGTCTTCAAAATGGGAAAAACTTGATAAGTAAAATATTAACATCAGTTATGAATTCCACTCGACGATATGGCGATCGTTTTGGGCTAATTGGTTTCGATAATAAATTTAGGAAAGATTGGTTCATACCCGCAAGGCAGCGTATCCCATTAAATTTTGATGCATTAAATTTAAAATTTTCCCATGATAAAGCGAGGAGGGGTCATAAGGGAATGATGGAAGTTCCAAATTGGCTGCCTCGGGAAAGGTGTTTACTTTTTTTTATTTCTGATTTTCATATCTCACTTAACCTTTTGTCTTATTTCTTTAGTCGTACAATTTCACATCAAGTTGTACCGATCATGCTTGAGGATGAGGTGGAGCACTCAGGATATGATCGATTTGGTTTTGCATTTCTAAGCGATTCAGAAACACGACGGAAAAAGCTTGTGCTCTTAACAAAAAAGTTTAAGGACACATTAAAGAAAAATTATGAAAAACGTGATCGACAGTTATTATCAATTTGTCGTCAATTTAATTGTAGACCAGCCAAAATTCTGGGAGACTTTGATTCCAAAGAGCTGACAGAATATTTTTTTGGGTATTAGAGAAATGATACGCTCTTTTATTTGTGAACATTTTCGAGGTTCCCTGCTTTTATGTCTGATTTTCGTAGTTCAGCTAGCGAAAGCGGATATGGCAATTGAAATAACAGAGCCACGGCAATTTGGGTATGTCCTCGGAGATAAAATCGATCGAGTTTTTGTGGTTGAATCTTCTAAGAACGTAAAGTTAAACAAGGAAAAACTTAAGTTAGGAAGAATAGATACATGGTTTTCTGTTGTCGATTTAAAAGAACTGAGTGTTAGTTCGGGTAAATCAAAGTTTATGTTAACTTATCAGGTCATAAATGTTCCAGAGGCACCTTCCATGGTTGAAATAGCCCCTCAAACAGTTCACGTTTTGGTTGATGGGCAGCCAAAACCTATTCAGGTCCCAAAACTTCTTGTGACTATAGCCCCACTGACACCTCGTTTGGTTTCAAATATGGACGGTTTGGAAAACATTCGGCCAGATGAGGATGTTGGTATGGTTTCCTCTATTAGTACTCAAAATAGATTACAAGTATATTCACTGGCTTTAATCTTACCGGTTTCGTTGTTAATCTTTTGTTGGATGCCATGGGATAAATTCTTTAAAAATAAAAATTTACCTTTTAACAAAGGAAGAAGAGAAATACTGATGTTGCTTAAATCAGGACAAAATAATTTCGAAGAAAAAAGCCTTCGAATATTTCATGGTGCATTAAATAAAACTTTTAAAAAAACGATCTTTGTCGAAGAGGTAAAGGAAGCGTGCAAAAACAGCCCCTCGTATATACCTTTAATTGAGGAGTTAGAATATTTCTTACGATGCTCGCAAAAATATTTCTACAGCGATGAAAATTTTAAGTTTACATCTGAACAAAAGGATCGGTTTTGCAGATTGATAAATAAACTAGCACTTATTGAGAAAGGATTGGCTTAATTGCAGATTTCTTTTGAAAGTTTATGGGTTTTTAGCTTGTTACCATTGGCCGCCCTACCATGGGTAAAATTACCGAGTACTCCGATCGAAGTAAGGAATCTTCCTATTGTTCCGATTGACAGAGAAAGTAATTTGATTGAATTGATGGTGAGGCTTACCCTGACAATGACCATTATATCGTGTTTGTTTGGTCTGTCTGGACCTTACTACGGTCAAAGGACGACAGTAAGCACGGGATTAGGTGCAGAAATAGTTTTATTGTTAGATAGAAGTAGGAGTATGGATCAACCTTATGGGAAAGTAGATTTTAGTCGTTCCCTTATAATTAATACCAGAGAGATGACAACAAAAAAAGAAGCGGCAAAAAATGTGTTATCTAATTTCATCTCAAATAGACCAGACGATTTCTTCGGACTAGTAAATTTTTCATCAAGACCAATTAGGTTGTTCCCACTTACTAGGAATCATGATTCAATTCAAGGTGCAATCAACGCCTCAGTTTATGGAAAAAGCTTGGCAGAAACCGATATAGCTGCCGTTTTACTTGAGGGTTTAAGTTTTTTTTCAAAAAGATCTTACACTGCGTCCAGGGTTTTAATGCTTATTTCGGATGGTGGTGCTCAGATTGACCCTAGAACTCGACAAGAAATCGCTGAGTTATCAAATAGGTATCAAATTTCTATTTATTGGATCTACTTAAGAGGCAGGGGGAGCCCTGGCTTATCTGAGAACCAAATAGATTTAGATGGTTCTGGTGCGGTACCTGAGTTTTTTTTACATAAATATTTTCAAAGTATTGGTGTGCCTTACAAGGTTTATGAGGCGTCTGATAATGATCAGTTAAAAAATGCGTTGAAAGAAATAGATAAGTTGCAAAAATTGCCTACTAGATTTCAAGTAATTACTCCTCCTAAATCCTTATCGGATACGGCGTTTTTATGGGCATTTGTTTTTTTTACTCCGTTTTTGATTTTTTCAATGTTTGAGGTGAGTAGATGGAAACTACAAGGCGAACAAAAATAACTTTTTTTTCCGTGGTTGTTACTGGAGCACTCTTTTTCTTGATTGTCAACGACGTGATGGGTTTGAACGAAAAACGAAAAGCTAATTCTCGTATAGCGAGTGAAAAACCCGAAAACTCCGAATTCATAGAAGAACGATTTGCGCTAGCAAAATTACATTTAAAGCGAGATGAAAAAAATATGGCACTAAGAATCTTAAATGATATATCTCAGGAAAATATTTCTGATGAGATCAGGGCAAAAGCTTTTTTTAACAGCGCAAATATTTATTTTCGTGCGGCTGTTGATGCAAAAGAAAACTTTAAAACCGAGCTGGTAGTGCCCAATTTAGAACTTGCTAAACTGACCTACAGAAAAGCCCTTGAATTTTTTCCAGGCCATCGTGGTGCCCGTTATAATTTAGAAAGGGCATTACAAATGGCTCCTGAACTAGATTTTAATGTATCCGATGATTCGATTAGACCCGAACGGGGAGAGAGAGCCGTTACAACAATGAAGTTACAAGCTATAGGTATGCCCTAGCTCAAAAAAAATTTTTACTTTATGCTTTTTCTTTTAAAAAATAAATTGTTTGTACTTTTGTGCTGGATATTTTTGGGTCTTGCAGCAAGCGATATAGAAATTGATTTGCCGAGGCCGTTAAAAAGTTTTGTATTTGTTGTTGATGTAACGATGAGTATGAACGTGGAAGACAAGAACATCGGCACTGAATCAGTATCTCGTCTTGAGTTTACTAAGAAGACAATATCTGCTGCCATCCCAGGGTTAAATTGCGGTACATATGTAGGGTTAGGAGTATTTGCAGGTTATCAAACAACTGTTCTTTATGATCCGATAGAGGTCTGTCAACATTTTTCAGATATCCTGAAGAGTATAGAGAATTTGAATACAGGGATAATTTGGGCAGGCGACAGCGAAGTTTCAAAAGGACTTTTTAATGCGTTAAATTTGGTAGGTAATATCAAAAGAAAAAGCCATGTGGTTTTTTTTACTGATGGACACGAGGCGCCACCGATATCCGCAAGGTATCGGCCGCGTTTTGACAAAAAAAATGGAGTTGAGTCAGGTATTATCATAGGAGTTGGGGGCGATAATTTGGTAGGAATTCCGAGAATTAGCAGAAGCGGCGAGCGGTTTGGTATGTGGGGGGCAGATGATGTATTCCAGTTAGATCAATTTTCTCTGGGGAGAAAGGGAAGCGATAGCGCTGAGACTTTGGTTGATGAACCAGGGTTCGAAATTGACCCTTTACTAGTTGAAAACCTGCAAGCGACCCCGGGAAAAGAACATATGAGCTCATTGCGTGGGAAGTATTTGAAGTTACTAGCTGATGAACACGGTTTGCATTATGAAAAATTGGATTCTACGGAGTCGTTATTGAGTTCATTAGATGATTATAGATTTGCGAAATGGAGAAAATTCGAGACAAACGTATCAAATTTTTTTGCTCTTTGCGCAATCTTTTGTTTGTTAATGGTCTTTGTTAAGAGCTTTAGAAAAAAGGTATAGGGAATACTCTAGTTTAGAGATATTCTAGCTTTTTTTTTTTCATTTTATGAGATACTACGTATAAAGGAGGGTGTAGACATGTACAAAGTTTTGATGTTTTTTTGCACGTTTTTTCTTTCAGGCATGCTAAGTGCAGCCGATCCACTGTACGTGGTAAAAGACGGCAAGGTTGATGCTGCTACCGAAAAGGGGTTCAAAGTCTGGAGGGCATCTGCTTGTGAAAGGTGTCATGGGAATAATCAGCAGGGATTAGTTGGCCCCTCATTAATTGAATCACTCAAAGTTCTTTCTTACAAAGAATTTATTACCGTAATGATTGAGGGGAGAAATGCAAAAGGTATGCCTGCCCACCCTCATCTCAATAAGGTAGACGAAGGGACTGGAAAAAAGAAAGTGGATTTATTATACGCCTATTTAAAAGGGAGATCTGATGGCAAGGTGCCAAAGGGAAGAGTTAGGTCTTTTGAAAAATAAAGGATTATATTAGTGGCGCAAGAAAAAAAAGCTTTATATCTTGCTTGCTTTGCGTTTGCTATTGCTACTTGCTTTAGGATTGCGAATGCTAATGATCTAAATCCGGATAACTGGACAACATTGAGAGTGTGTGCAGACCCGAATAGTATGCCTCTATCAAACATCAAGAAGGAAGGTTTTGAGAACAAAATTGCCGAATTATTGGCAAAAGATTTAGGATGGAAATTAGATTATAAGTGGTTTCCGCAAAGGTTAGCTTTCTTCAGAAATACTATCCGGGCAAAAGACCCAACTTCAGAAAGTGGGTTTGCTTGCGACATTGCAATCGGAGCTTCCCCTGACCCCGAAGGGGCTCTCGGTACGAAAACCTATTACACTTCTACTTGGGTAATGGTTATTCCAGATATACCAGTTTTCGAAGGTATTCGATCATCGGATGATCTGCTTAATGTGGACAGGAGTAAGCTTGAGGGCCGAAAGTTTGGTATTTTTCAAGGAACTCCTGGCGCTGACTGGGTTGTAAAGAATGGGTTTGCAGGTCAAATGATGCCCTTTGTAAGGATGCAAAGCGACCCAAATGAATATCCAGGTCTCATAATTGAAAAACATCTTGCTGAAGGACAAATTGATTTTGCAATAGCGTGGGGGCCCATAGCCGCTTATTCAGCGTCGCAGGTAGTGGGTAGAAAAATTCGATTAATACCATTGATTGGTGATAGAGAGATGCGTACCGACTATTCTATAGCGATGGCAGTTCGCTATAGAGAGCCAAAGTGGAAACAAATGGTTGAAAAGTTTATTTCTAAGAGACAACCAGATATTAATGAAATCATCAGTAAGTATGGAGTTCCTCTGGTTATGGCTGATGGATCAGTAGTAATAGGAAAAGATAAATTTTCTAGATAATTGTATAGTCCGTCCCCTTAATTAATCTTTTTTAAAAGTGTGAATGATCTGAGTAAAATTTTTGTTGGGCTAGGTCTGCTTTGCTCGGTCCTTTCTGCTGGAGCAGACGTAAAAGTTTTTGTCACAAACCAGGGAAGCGATTCTGTCACGGTTTTTAGCTTTGACGGTAAATTTGAACTTCTCCGGGAAGTACAAGTGGGCAAGGCTCCTGCCGGACTGGCCTTAAGTACTGTTAACCGAGAAGCCTACATTTCAAATACGGAAAGTTCAGAAATTAGTGTAATCGATGTGGATTCCTTAGAGGTAAAAAAAACTATTGATCTCAACGGGAGTAGTTTGGGAGTTGCTGTCTCACCGGATGGCAAACGGCTTTTTGTTTCAGATTGGTTTAATAACTGTCTACTCGTTATTCAGTTAAATTCGCATAAGAAGAGGTGTATCGAGGTGGGTAAGGCCCCAGCAGGAATTTCTGTTTCGGAAAAAAATGACGAAATATATGTTGTGAGTAGGGATAGCAATTCTGTTTTTGTAGTTTCATTATCTGAGGAAAAAGTCATTGGAAAAATTTTGGTAGGTGACCATCCTTTTGGACTAAAGCTTTTACCAGTTAAAAACCATTTATATGTTACAAATGTGCAGAGTAATGACGTCTCCATCGTTGATTTAACTGAGCGGCAAGAAATCAAGAGAGTCAAAGTTGGAAAAAAACCGTATTGCATAACTTTTTCCATGGATGGAAAAAAATCATTTGTTACTAACCAGTATTCTGACTCCATCTCAATTATAGACACGGAATTGTTATTGCTCAAAAAAACAATTTCTTCAGTAAGTTTTCCCGAAGGCATTGATACTCACGGTCCATTTATTATCTTTGTCAGTTGGCTTGATGAGGAAATTATTGCCATTGATGAGAGGAGCCAGTCGGTTGTAAGTTATGCTTCGACTGGTATGAATCCAAGAAATTTTGGGGATTTCATTTTTGTAGAATGATTTATATTTAAACTAACAGGAGAGAGATGCGTGGTTAATGTAAAATTTACGAAGCTAGCTATAATACTGTTGTTCCCTGGCCTTATTTTTGCTCATGGTCCAACTAGGCAGAAAGTATCTGAAAGTGTTACTATTAAGGCGGAATTGAACGAAGCATGGGCACTTATTTCTGATTTGCGAAACATTGGCCAGTGGCACTCCATATACAAGTCCATTGAGAAAAAGGGAGAGGATCTTCAGCCAATATCTATGTTTTCAGGAGAAAGTGGGGTGGTTCAGATATTGACTCTTGACCCGGAAAAAAAACTTTTTAAATACAGGCTGAAAAAGCCTGGAGAGTTACCCGTGAATAACTATAGCGCTAGGTTTCGTTTGGAAGAGGGTGGCTCTGGAATGGTTAAAATTACTTATAAAGGGGCTTTTTACAGGAAGTTTTTAAATAACGATCCGCCACCTGAGGAAAATGATGAAGCTGCAATAGCAGCCGTGACTAAAATGTACAAAGACACGTTAAAGAAATTCGAAAAAAAAATTAGCAAATAATCAAATACCAAAGTAAACGTTAGCGGAAAAAGGTTGGATAAAAAGGATATAAAAATAATTTTGGAAGCTTTGCTTTTGGCTAGCGAGACACCCTTGACTGCAAAAAAGGCGAATGCAATTTTTGATAGTAAGCCGGGAATAAAGACGATTGAAAGCTGTCTTGCGGAAATTCAGTTAGATTGGAAAGGCAGGGGACTAGATTTAGTAAGAACTTCCTTGGGTTGGCGGTTCCAAACAAAAGAGGAATACTCATTTTATATTCAAAGATTACACCCTGAAAGACCTACTAAATACTCCCGGGCATTACTGGAGACCCTGGCTATTATTGCATATAGGCAGCCAGTTACTCGGGCGGATATTGAGGCTGTCAGAGGTGTAAGTGTTTCATCACAAATAGTCCGAAATCTTGAAGAAAAAGGATGGATAGAATCGGTTGGTCGAAAGGATGTTCTCGGCAGACCATTGCTTTACGCTACGACAAAAAATTTTTTGGCGGACCTAGGATTACAGTCTTTAAAGGAATTACCTGTCATTTCCCACAATGAAGGCTTGAATTTAGAAGGTTCTGAACCTGCCAATTTGATATGACTGAAGAAAATCTCGACAATACAATTCCTTTTTTGTCTGATTTTGACAAATCAGTTCCTCTCCCTATAACCCAGGAGAGTTCTAGCCAAAGCAAAAAAAATTTTAAAAAAGCACGTGACATGGATTCTCCTAAACTGCATAAAGTTCTTGCCGATGGAGGGATGGGGTCTAGGCGAGAAATGGAAGAGCTTATACTATCGGGAAGAATATCCGTAAATGGAACACCAGCTCATATTGGTCAGAGAATTGCACACAATGATCAAGTGAGAGTAAATGGGAAGTTGTTAAAAGTCAAAATTGACCCACCTCCTATTAGAGTTCTTGCCTATCATAAGCCTGTGGGAGAGATTGTTTCGAAAGATGATCCCGAAAAGAGGCCATCAGTTTTTAAAAATCTTCCAAGAATTAAAGGTGGGCGTTGGATTGCCGTTGGGCGGTTAGACATTAATACAGAGGGCCTTATTCTTTTTTCCAATTCGGGAGATTTGGCTAACCGACTTATGCACCCGAGAAATGAAATAGAAAGAGAATATGCTGTTCGACTGTATGGAGAAATCTCGGATGAAAAAATTGAGAGACTTTTGGCAGGGATAGAACTTGAAGAAGGATTGGCGAAGTTTAAAAAACTGGAGCTTGTCGGAGGTGGGAGCGCTAACGTTTGGGTTAGAGTGTTAATGGCTGAGGGAAAAAGAAGAGAAGTTCGAAGGTTATTTGATGCGGTTGATATTACGGTAAGTAGGTTGATCCGAATTAGGTATGGGATTGTTTCATTGCCAGAGAATTTGAGGCGAGGTAGGTCAACAGAACTTTCTTCGAAGGCGATTGAAGCTTTATTAAAAACTGTTGGTATGAAGCAGGTTGGGTTAAAGAAGAATAGTTCGCGAAAAAAAGGTAACAGACCATCGGGTAATTCCAAAGCGCACTTCGGAGCTTCGTTATCGGCTAATGTGAGAGGTAAAAGTTCAGGAGTTAGAAAAGTGTCGTTCAGACCAAAAATTGGTCTTTCTGATCAGAGCGCCGCTGGAGGTATTAATTCGTATGCGCCTGTTCATGGTGTGGGAGATGATGATTCACAGCCAAAAAACCTGGATGCACATTTGTCAAGGTTAGGTGGGCCAATGCGTAAAGCGAAAAGAGTTGGCAGGCGCCCGAATCCTTTACAAACCTCTTGGGGTCTGGCTACTAGCTCGCCAGAGCTTACAACAGGAGTTCCTAAAAATAAGAAATCCCGGCCAGCTAGAAAACCAAAGCGAGCAAACAATAATGCGAGGAAGGTAAAAGATACGGGGCAAGAATAACTATATCTTGCTGAAATTTAAAGCTTAAATTAAACTATCTAAGGGGCTTTTTGCCCTTTTTTAATTTTTGAGGGGAAATCATTGCTTTTGGATAGATGGGAAACTGTAGTCTCTAAGATTGCTGCCGGCATGGGATATGAAGTGATAGATTTGGAGTTGGGTGAATCAGGGTTAGTGCGTATTTTTATTGACATTGTGGAAAATAACCGTGATGTGAATGTAAAAGACTGCGAACTGTTGACTCGCCAATTACTATATCAATTACCAGTTGAAAATCTGTCCTTTGAAAGATTAGAGGTATCATCTCCAGGAATAGATAGAAAGCTGACCAAGGCATCACATTTTGAGAGATTTCTGGGCTCGAGGATTAAAATCAGTCTTAAGGAGTCAATAGATAACATAAAGAATTTTGAAGGTATTTTAAGAAAAAATGAGGATAGTGGAGGTGGCGACGTTTTGAAAACACAATATGCCCTTGAATTGTTGGACATTAAGCATAATTCTACTCTTTCTTTTTCTATAAGAGAATTATCATCAGCCCGTTTGGTGGGAGAAACTTTTTCAAAAGGTAGAATTCATGAGTAAAGAGGTACTAATTTTAGTGGATGCAATAGCCAGAGAGAAAAATGTTGAAAGGGAAATAGTTTTTGAATCTTTGGAAAGCGCGCTTGCATCAGCTACGAAAAAAAGATTTCCACATGATTCGGATATTGTAGTGAGAATAGACAGGTCAAATGGAGAGTATGATGCATTTCGTCGATGGAAAGTTGTTGAAGATGATGAATTTACGAATGATGAATCAGAAATAACTTTAGTTGGGGCCAGGAAACAAATTGACGATATTGAAATTGGAGATTACATCGAAGAGGAACTCAAGGCCGAAAAATTTGGCCGGATTGGTGCTCAAGCGGCTAAGCAAGTTATTACCCAAAAAATTCGTGAAGCTGAACGCGAGCAAGTGCTAAATGATTTCTTGGAACGGGGAGAAGCTATAGTCTCCGGTACTGTTAAAAGAATGGATCGAGGTGATATTATCATCGAGGCTGGAAAAATTGAAGCTCGGTTGCCTAAAGATCAGATTATCCCAAAAGAAAATCTTCGTCCAGGAGATAGAGTGAGGGCTTTCATGTTAAAAGTTGACAGGGCTCAAAGGGGGCAGCAGGTTATTCTCTCAAGAACGTGCCCTGAAATAATTATGAAACTTTTTGAGCTCGAGGTACCGGAGATTGAGCAAGGATTAATGACCATTAAATCTGCCTCTAGGGATCCGGGTGTTAGGGCAAAAATTGCAGTTCATACGTCAGATGCTCGGATTGACCCAATTGGTACATGTGTTGGAGTCCGTGGCAGTAGAGTACAGGCGGTTACTCATGAGCTATCGGGGGAACGGGTTGATATAGTTTTATGGTCGGAGGATCCCGCAGAGTTTGTAATTGGTGCTTTAGCTCCTGCAAACGTTAGCCAGATTGTCGTTGACGAAGAAGGAAAGTCGATGGATGTCGTTGTGGAGGAGAGTGAACTCGCTGTTGCGATTGGAAGAGGAGGGCAAAACGTAAGACTTGCATCTGAATTAACTGGTTGGCAGATCAATATACTTACAGCTGACGAATCTGAGAAAAAAACTGCGCTTGAAAGAGAGGATGTTTTAAAGCTGTTTATGGATAAATTAGATGTTGATGAGGAGGTCGCGTCTGTTTTGGTTGATGAGGGATTCGCTAGCTTGGATGAGATTGCTTACATTCCTGTATCTGAGATGTTGGCTATAGAGGCTTTTGATGAAGATACGGTAAACGAACTCAGAACTAGAGCCAGGAACTTTCTGCTTACGCAGGCATTGGTAGCTGAGGAAAAATTACAGTCGACCGATACTGACCTTTTTGAAGTTACTGGTATGTCTAATGAATTAGCGGCCAAATTGGTAGATTGCAAAATTTTAACTAGAGACGATTTGGCAGAATTATCGGTCGACGAATTATTGGAACTTATTGAGATTGACAGAGGTGAGGGTAGTAATTTGATTATGGAGGCTAGAGCACATTGGTTCGACTCTGAGGGTGATAATATAAAATCCACTAGTGGGGAGGATTCTAGTGTCAGTTAATACTAGCGTTAAAGAATTTGCTGCGGAGTTAAAAGTACCTGTAGATACATTGCTCGATCAGCTAAACCTCGCAGGAGTTCCAAAAAAGTCAGGGTTAGATATTATTTCTGAAGAAGATAAAGAAAAACTTCTTCAAACCCTCAGAAACGCCCATTCGCAAACGACAGATCCTGTGAGAAGGAAAAAAATAACCTTAACAAAAAGGACAACTTCAGAGATCAAACAGGCAGACCCGTCCGGTAAATCGAGAACTATTCAAGTTGAAGTAAGAAAAAAAAGAGTTTTCGTTAAAAAGAAATCGTACGATGAAAATCCAACAGAGGTGACCACCGATTTCCCAAATGAGATTAGCGAAAAAAGCGATTTTGAACAGGGAAAGAATGTAGGAAATTCTGAAATTAATCGTCAGGAAGGAATTGCTGAAGGCGAAGAGCTTGCAATTTCGTCGAAGAACACTACTTCCTATCCCAATAATAAAAATAAAATGGACCAGGGAGAAGAAGCAGGAAGATCTAATGTTGATTCAGAGGTAGCTGAGATAAATGCATTTATGACCTCTGAAAAAAGTGGCGATGAAAAACCTAAAAAAGTTGAAGAAGAAAATAGTGATAAAAAATCTACTAAGGAAACGACAACTTTGAAGGTTACTTTGCCTTCTGATCGTGAAAAACCGGGTTTGAAAGCAAAGAAAACTGAAAAATCTGTTAAAGCTAGTAAGTTATCATCCACCTGGAAAGAAGAGCAAAGACAAAAAAGGATTATTAAGACTCGAGGAGATATGTCTGGTGGTACAGGTGGTTGGCGCCCTCATAAAGTAAAGCCTAAGGCAACAAATAATGCTCAAAAGCCAGATGAAACAGCTAACGTTGTAGAGTTTGTCGTTAGAGAGGTGAATGTACCTGAAACTATAACAGTTGCCGAATTAGCCCACAAAATGGCTTTCAAGGGAAGCGAAGTAATCAAGGTTCTAATGAATATGGGGCAAATGGTTACTATCAATCAGGTATTAGATCAGGAAACGGCGATGATTGTGGTTGAAGAGATGGGCCACAAAGCTGTTGCCGCCAAACTTGATGACCCGGAGTTATTCCTGGAAGAAAGTGAACTTCGGTCTGCTCAAGACGTTGAATTACGACCAAGGCCACCAGTTGTGACAATAATGGGCCACGTTGATCATGGAAAAACTTCACTTTTGGATTTAATTAGAACAACAAAGGTCGTTGACAGTGAGGCTGGCGGTATTACTCAGCATATTGGTGCATACCATGTGGTTAGCAACAAAGGAACTGTTACGTTTTTGGATACACCTGGACATGAGGCTTTCACAGCGATGAGGGCCAGAGGAGCGAATGCCACGGATATTGTCATCTTGGTTGTTGCTGCTGATGATGGAGTTATGCCGCAAACGAAGGAGGCGATAGCTCATGCTAGGGCTGCTGGTGTGCCGATAGTCGTTGCGGTTAATAAAATTGACAAACCGGAGGCAAACATAGAGCGAGTGAGAAGTGAGCTTATTTCTGAAGAGGTTGTGCCTGAGGATTTTGGTGGAGACTCCCCGTTTGTGCCCGTCTCTGCTAAGACTGGGGAGGGTTTGGATGAATTACTAGAAAATATTCTGCTTCAGGCTGAGGTTTTGGAGTTAAAAGCTCCTGTAGAAAGCATGGCTAAAGGTTTAATCGTTGAAGCAAGTATTGACAAAGGTAGAGGTCCTGTAGCAACTGTTTTAGTGCAGGCAGGTACGCTTAACAAAGGCGATGTTGTTTTAGCTGGAGCCTCTTTTGGAAAGGTACGGGCATTGTTAGATGAGAATAATAGACAGATACAGTCCGCAGGTCCTTCAATACCGGCAGAAATTCTTGGGTTGACTGATGTTCCTCAATCCGGAGATGAACTTTTGGTACTGGGCGATGAAAAGAAAGCGAGAGAGATTGCTCTTTTTAGACAGGGAAAATTCCGTGATGTTCGACTTGCAAAACAGCAGGCTGCAAAACTGGAGAATGTTTTTGAAAACATGGGAGGGGAAAACAAAGATCTTCCACTTATCGTTAAAGCAGATGTTCACGGTTCACAGGAGGCAGTGTCTCTATCATTACAAAAACTGTCTAATCAGGAAATTAAAATTAGAATGGTACATTCCGCAGTTGGACCCGTAACGGAATCAGATGTTAATTTAGCTATAGCATCGAGTGCAGTTATCATAGGGTTCAATGTTAGAGCTGACGCGGCTTCAAAGCGTTTAGCTGAATTGAATGATATTGACATACGGTATTACAATGTAATATACGATGCCGTAAAGGATGTTAAGGATGCTCTTCAAGGTATGCTAGCTCCAGAGATGAAGGAAGAGGTAACAGGTTTAGTCGAAATAAGACAAGTATTTAAGGTATCTAAATTAGGAAAAATTGCTGGATGTATGGTTCTAGAAGGTGTTGTCAAGAGAAGTGCTTCTGTAAGGTTGTTAAGAGAAAACGTTGTTATATGGACAGGGGAATTAGAGTCTTTGAAGCGGTTTAAAGATGACATAAAAGAAGTAAAAGAGGGTTACGAATGTGGCCTTACTTTGCGCGGTTATAATGATATCAAGGAAGGTGATCAGTTAGAGGTCTTTGAGGTGAGGGAAATTGCAAGAGCCCTTTAACAAAATTAATTTACGATCAAAAAGGGGTTTTAAAATTGCGGATCATATTCGCAAGACAGTTTCTGAAATTGTGAGAGCAAAAGTCAGAGATCCTCGCGTTAACACGGTGACGATTACCGATGTAGAAATTACTTATGATATTTCAATTGCCAAGATATTTTACAGTGTATATCCTTGGTCAGAGAATAATTTAAAGGGAGCTAATGCTGGCTTAAACTCGGCGAAAAAATTTATAAGAATGCAATTAGCAAAAGAGTTAACATGTTATAGAATTCCAGAACTTACCTTTAAATTAGATACCTCATTAGATCATGGTGACAGGATTAATGAGTTAATTACTAAAGTTAGTGATTAAAAGCAGTAATATTCTTTCTTCCTAAATGTATGAGTCTTAACGGTATTATCTTCATAAACAAGAAAGCAGGAATTTCTTCTGCAGGAGTCGTTAGGGAGATAAAGCGAATGGTCAAATCCAAAGTGGGGCACGGGGGAACCTTAGATCCAATTGCTACCGGAGTATTACCGATATTAATCGGGGAGGGTACTAAGTTCGGCTCTATGTCCTTGAACAAAAATAAAACCTATAACGCAGAAATTTTATTGGGCATTTCTACTGAAACTGGTGATAAAGAAGGAGCAGTGAAAAAAAAAAAATTGTCAAGTGTGGGAAACAAGAAATTGTAGAAGTCTTAACAAAACTTTTGGGTAAAAATTTACAGACGGTGCCACTTTACTCAGCGGTAAAAATAGAAGGGGTTCCAATGTACAGGTTAGCTCGTGAGGGGATATCTGTTGAAAACGTTAAAAGAACCGTAGAAATTTTAGAGCTTAAGTTACTGTCATTAGCAATACCTTATTTAACTGTCAAAGTTTCTTGCTCTAAAGGAACCTACATTAGAGCTTTGGCTGAAGATATTGGTGATATGCTAGGTTGTGGTGCTCACATTACCAATTTAGAACGTACTTCTGTTGGAGAATTCTCTTTAAAGGACGCTTGCACTGTGGAGCAATTGTCGAAAGATTTTAAAACTTTTGGGATGAGGGTTTTCGAGGAAAAATATGTTAGACCTGTTGATTTATTTTTGAAGGAGTTCGGAAGTCTTTTATTGTCTGATTATGAACTTGATAAAGTTATTACTGGTGTAGCAATTAAAGCTCCAGAAGATTTGTTAAATTTTTCGGAAAATATCCTGGTAAGGTTGTATGATAGGCAAAATAAATTTATTGGGTTAGGTGAGACAAGAGGAGATAAAGTGTTCCCTAAAAGATTAATCAATACAAAGAACATTAGAGAATAAAAGAAAATGGAGAATCGAAATATAGCAATTATTGCTCATGTTGACCACGGAAAAACCACTCTTGTTGATCAGTTATTAAAGCAATCTGGTGTATTTAGAGATAACGAAACTATTTGTGAAAGGGTAATGGATTCTAATGACCTCGAAAGAGAAAGAGGAATAACGATCGTTTCAAAAAATTGTTCGATAGTGTTTGATTCCGTCCACATCAATATAGTTGATACTCCAGGCCATGCTGATTTCGGTGGGGAGGTAGAACGGATTTTATCAATGGTAGACGGTGTTTTATTATTAGTTGATGCGGTAGAGGGACCCATGCCACAAACACGTTTTGTGACGAATAAAGCACTTAAGATTGGCTTAAGGCCAATAGTGGTTATAAATAAGATCGATAAAATTGGAGCACGCCCTGATTGGGTTATAGATGAAACATTTGAGCTCTTTGCCAATTTGGGAGCAAATGATCAGCAATTAGACTTTCCTGTTATTTATGCATCGGCAATTCAAGGTTTTGCAACGGTGAATCCATTGGTGCCGCAAAAAGACATGAAAGAGTTATTGAGTATTATTGTTACAGAAACACCTGAGCCTAGTGGGGATATTTCGGGACCTTTCAGGATGCAGATTTCTGCAGTAGATTACTCACCTTATCTAGGAAAGATTGGTATTGGCAAAATCTCGAGAGGTGTATTAGCCTTACGAGATAATTTAGTCTCTCTTGAGGGAGAGGATGGGCCTCGTGAACAACTAACAATTAGCTCAATTCAGATATTTAAGGGGATTGATAGGGTAAATGTTGATAAAGCTGAAGCGGGACAAATTGTCATAATTAACGGTATCGAGGATGTCAAAATCGGTGCAACTTTGTGCGACTCTAATAATCCTGAACCATTCCCAATCTTACAAGTCGATGAACCAACGTTAGGAGTAAATTTTTTTGTTAACTCTTCTCCGTTTGCAGGAAGGGAAGGGAAATTTGTCACTGGTAGACAGATAAGAGAGAGATTAAAAAAAGAACTTATAACCAACCTCGCATTGAAAGTTAACTTTAACGATGACCAAGAGATTTTCGAAGTTTTTGGAAGAGGTGAGTTACACTTAACTATATTGATAGAAAACTTGAGAAGAGAAGGATTTGAACTTTCCGTGTCAAAGCCAAATGTAGTGTACAAAACGACCTCAGATGGAAAAAGATTGGAACCGTATGAAACCCTAATTATGGAAGTTGAAACAGAATTTCAAGGGATAGTTATGAAAAGTCTTGGAGAGAGAGGGGCAAAATTATGTAATATGGAAAACATTAATGAACAGAGAGTGCGGTTAGAATATTTTATCAGCACAAGAGCACTTATCGGATTTCACGGTGAATTCACCACTATTACGAAGGGTACGGGTATTTTCTCGCATAGCTTTGCAAAGTATGATGCGGTGTCATCGATGTCAAGTCAACGAAAGAACGGTGCGCTGGTCTCTCAAGAGACTGGTACTATTAATGCGTACGCCTTATGGAAAATACAGGAAAGAGGTAGGTTGTTTGTAAGTCCGGGAGTGGAGGTGTACGAAGGAATGATTATTGGGGTCCATGCAAGGCCAAACGATCTTATTGTTAATCCTATTAAGGGAAAGAAATTAACTAACATTAGGGCGTCTGGCAAGGATGAACATATAGAACTCAAAAACATGATGGATCTTAACTTAGAAAAGGGATTGGGCATACTCGGTGATGATGAACTGCTCGAGATAACACCTAAAGCTCTTAGGATTAGAAAAGTATGCTTAACTGAAGGGGAAAGGAGAAGAAATAGTAGGGAGGTAACGGCTGATTAACTAGCTTCCACCAATAGTCATCGTTTCGATTAATACTGACCCAATCGTTTTAGCACCTCTACGATATTCATCGGCACCAATTGATACTATTTTTTGAAACATTTCTTTTAAATTACCTGCTATCGTTATTTCATAAACCGGAAATGAAATTTGCCCATTTTGTATCCAAAAACCTGAAACGCCCCTGGAATAATCACCTGTAATTATGTTCACCCCCTGACCCATTAGTTCTGTAACAAAAAGTCCGTTTCCCATAAGTTTAAACATTTTATTTAAACAATTTTCAGGATGACTGTTAGTGTCAAACATCCTTAAATTGTGTGAGCCACCCGCATTGCCAGTACTATACATATTCAAACGCTTTGCACTGTAACTCGATAAAAAGTAGCCCTTGACAACTCCATTCTCGACAACTAGTCTGGGGCGCACCTTCACACCCTCATCATCGAATGGTGCCGAACCCATTTCTCCAATCAAAAACGGATTTTCTTCAATGCAAATAGATTCAGGAAAAATCCTGGCATCAAGACTTTTATCAAGAAAAGTTAAATTCTTGTAAAGAGAAGCACCACTAATCGCTTGCACGAATGATCCTAATAAACTTGCAGCTATTGGAGCGTCAAAAAGTACAGGTGATTTACGAGTAGAAATCCTTCTAGAACCCAGTCGAGCCAGAGCTCGTTGAGCAGCATGGCTACCAACATCCTCAGGAGTAGCCAAATTATTAAAATTTCTGTCCGATGAGTACCAGAAGTCCCTTTCCATTTCCCCATTCCTAGTGGCAATTGGAGCGACCGAAACAGTGTGTCTGCTCTGCTTATAACCACCTTGAAATCCTAAAGAATTTACAGAATAAAAATTACTGTGATGAACATTAACAGCGGCGCCCTCGGAGTTTTTAATATGTTTGTCAGTCCTCAAAGCACTTGCTTCACAACGCAGAGCTATATCAACCGCTTCCTCGATACCAATTTTCCATGGAAAATACAGCTCAAGATCATCGCGTGGATGGAACTCAAGCTCCTCTTTGTTTGGTAAACCCGAAAACTTATCGGGTTTAGTGTACTTCGCAATATCTCTGGCTTTTAAAACGGTCTGTTGAAGTGCATCTGACTCAAAATTTGACGTTTCAGCGAATCCTTTTCTACCTGAATTGTAAATTGTTATGCTTGCTGATTTTTCTCTATTATTTTCGCTCGTTTCAAGCTGTCCGAGTCGAACTTGAGTCGACAGGCCGTAATCTTCGGTCACATCAACACTTGCTTGCACAGCCCCCGCTTCGTGAGCAAGACCGAGCATTTTTTGTGCTATCATCTTCAGCTCTGAGGAGGTGTAAATGAATTGTGAATTATTATTTGTTCCCATAGGTAAATTATAATGGTGAAATTGGGGAATTTGTCAGAATTAAGTGTTGGTCTTGTTTCAATAAGTGACCGTGCTAGTAGTAATATTTATGAAGATTTGGGAATTCCTTGCCTTAAGAGTTGGCTGAAAAGAGCTGTTATTAGCCCATTTAGAACGGAGGAACATCTTATTCCTGATGACAAGAGTTTGATAAAAGATACCTTGATTAAGTTGGTTGATGAGGAAAAATGTGATTTAGTTCTTACTACTGGTGGCACTGGGCCTGCTCCACGAGACGTTACTCCGGATGCTACGCTAGAAATTGGGGAAAAACTATTACCTGGCTTTGGTGAACAGATGAGACAAATATCACTAAACTTTGTACCAACAGCAATTCTATCTCGTCAGGTGGCAGTCGTTAGAAAATCCTCTTTGATTATTAATTTACCGGGCCAGCCTAGGGCTATTCAAGAGACTCTCGAAGGAGTCAGAGATAAAGCCGGCGAAATAAAGGTTCCTGGTGTTTTTGCGGCAGTACCATATGGTCTTGAGCTTATTGGAGGACCCGTTATTATTACTGACGAAAATGTTTGCAAGTCATTTAGACCTAAAAATAAATGATTATTATTTTGTTAATCTAGTAACCTTTGCTAACGCGCTAACTCTTCTAATATTTCGGAGCACCTCTGCCAAATGAACTCTGTGAGAAATTTCTAAACCTATCTTAAGCGTACAGAAAAAGGAACCCTTATGGCGGTTGATTGATACATCAACAATGTTACTCTTAGTAATCGAAATCGCAGAGGCGATTTTTGCGAGTACCCCTGGAGATTCTTCGACTTCGAGTAGTAGGTAGCAAACAAATTGTTTACCATTTATTTCCTCCCAAAGAATATCGGCCCACCTTGCAGGGTCATTAGTTCGTTGCTTATTAGAAGCGGTACAAGTTTTTCTATGTACCAATAACCCTTTGCCTCCGGACAGGAAGCCATGAGCGGGATCGCCCGGAATCGGAAAACAGCAAACCGCATAATTTACAGCAGGACCCTCGGTTCCATTAATTGATATTGATTTGGAAGCATCTGTTAGATGTTGCATGGAAAGCTCAATTTTTTGTTTTACATCAGTCGAAAATGCTGCGGGCAAGGATTTTGATTTTAGAATTATTAAAATTCTCTGTGCCACAGCTTCAGCGTAAAGATAACCTAATCCGACTTTTTCAAAAAGTTCATCTCGATTATTTAAGCTTATTTCAGTAAACAACAGTTCCCAAGGAATGTCTTTCTCAAAATCTATTTTTTCGTTTAATGCCTCAATCGCATGAAGCATGAGCTTTTTGCCAAAGGCAATCACTCGCTCGCGCGTCTCTTTTTTTAAAGTATTTCTTATCGTGGCACGAGCTTTCGAAGTTCGAACAAAGCTTAGCCATGATGGGTCTGGCTTTGCATTAGGGTGTTGGAGAACAGATACAACATCCCCGTTTTTTAGTTTTGTATCCAGCGGTGCATTTTGATTGTTTATCTTAGCTCCGATACATTTTTTTCCAACATCGCTATGGATGGAATAGGCGAAGTCGACTGGAGTGGAACCTCTTGGCAATTCTATGATTTCACCTTGAGGAGTAAAAACGTAAATTACATCAGGAAACAAATCTATTTTTAGATAATCGATGAACTCTGAAGGACCGGCCGTTTGTTTATGTACCGTAAGAAGCGATTTCATCCATTCATGTGTCTTAAACTGCACCGGAGATGTATCTTTTTCTTTTTTCTTGTAGAGCCAATGGGATGCAATACCTACTTCTGATAAGCTATGCATGTTCTCTGTTCTTATTTGTAACTCCAACGGTGTTCCATAAGGTCCCATAACAACGGTGTGTAATGATTGGTACCCATTCGATTTTGGTAAAGCGATGTAATCCTTAAACCTTCCAGGAATCGGTTTAAATAGTTTGTGCAAAGCTCCAAGGCACATGTAACATTCCGTTAAGGTCTTAACAATTATCCTGAATCCATGAATATCAAAAACTTCTGCAAAACTAACTCGCTTCTCTTTCATTTTCAAATAGATCGAATATAAGGATTTCTCTCTCCCAAAAACTTTACCCTTTACTCCAAAGCTAGGGATATGATTGATTATTTTTTTTTGCAATTCGGAGATGATTTCTCTTCTGTTTCCTCTAGCTTTTGAGATTGCCTCGTTAAGTACTTTGTACCTTTTTGGATATAGATTTGCAAAACACAAATCTTCCAGTTTCCTGCAAACTTCATTAAATCCTAGTCTGTGAGCAATTGGAGCGAATATTTCGAGAGTTTCTTTGGAAATCCTTTTCTTTTTTGTCTTAGATAATGCACTTAAAGTTTGCATGTTATGTAGCCTGTCGGCAAGTTTTATTAAAATTACTCTTGCGTCTGCTGCAGTTGCCAATAACATTTTCCGGAAATTTTCTGCAGTTTTTTCTTCGAAGCTTCTGTAAACCAGTTGGTCAACCTTTGATAATCCATCAACAAGTTCAGCAACCTTATCACCATAAAGGTTAGAAATACTACGCAAACTAGTTGAAGTGTCTTCAACAGTATCATGCAAAAGTCCTGCTACTAAGGCTTCCACATCGAGTCTCCAACCGGCACAAATAAGAGCAACATTTATTGGATGATTTGAGTATGGCTCCCCTGTCTTTCGAAACTGTCCGACATGAGCACTTTCACAGAAAGAAATTGCTTTTTTTAGTTTAGCTTTATCCGACCTAGATAAATAAAAGGTCGCTTTTATCAGCTCATCAGATATGGTTCTTTTGAATATAGGCAACTAAAACCCTAAAGTGGAACCTTTCTGAGCATTTCAATTCCTACATGACCACCTGCTATTTCTCGTAATGCTGCCACAGTCGGCTTATCTTTGGTTTCGATTTTAGGAACTGAACCCTGTGCTAGTTGCCTGGCCCTGTATGTAGCAGACAGAGCTAAATCAAATCTATTTGGTATTTGTTCCAAACAATCTTCTATGGTTATCCTGGCCATTTTATGAGCCCCCTTTTTGTGCGCTGTTTATTATAGTGTAGAGTTCGCTAACTGCAGTATCGAAGTTGTCATTTATAATAACATAATCAAAATTGTCAGATTTTGCCATTTCTTCTTTAGCAGCTGCCAGTCTCTCGGCAATCACACTTACTTTATCTTGACCCCTTTTTTGGAGCCTTTCCTTCAAAATCTCGAGTGATGGAGGCGCAACAAATATCAGTGTAAGACTTGCTCTACTATATCGTTTTTTAATTTGAAAAGCACCTTGCCAATCAATTTCTAAAAGAACTTTCTCCCCTCTATTTATGCTGTTTTTGACAAGTGTTGCGGATGTCCCATAAAAATTTCCAAACACATAAGCCCACTCTAGAAACTCGTTGTTATTGATTTGTTTGTCGAAATCTTCTTTTTTTACAAAAAAATAGTCCTTGCCATTTACCTCACTAGCGCGAGGTTCTCTGGTGGTCGTTGATACAGAAAGTCTGATAGATGGATCTTTTTCTATAAGAGCTTTTACTAGACTGGTTTTCCCGGTTCCCGACGGAGCGGAGATTACGTACAAATGTCCAGTGTTCATAATATTTAATATTTATTGAAGATTTTGTACCTGTTCTCTGATCTGCTCGATATAAATTCTCAAATCTAGCGAGATCATACTCAGGTCCTGGTTAAAAGCTTTTGCACCAATAGTATTTGCCTCCCTGTGTAGTTCCTGCGCAAGAAAATCTAACCTCTTCCCTTTTAAAACACGATCGTTATCTATTACGTTTCTCAGTTCGCGAATATGAGATTTGATCCTTTCCAATTCCTCTGATACGTCTACTTTCATAGCACTCATCGAGGCCTCTAAGCGGATTCTTTCATGAATAGCCTTAATGAGATCACTGCTCGAGTTTTGCGTGGCATTGTTCGAACCCTCTTTTTGCTCGGCCCCTATAATTTTTTCAATATTAGTTTCTTTAAATGCCTCTGATAAACGAACGGAAATTTTCTTTAACATCGCATCCGATGCTAAGGGAGCAATCTTATCAGCTTTTTTTATCAAAGATTCAATTTGACTAGCACAGTTTTTTATTTGCTTGACTAGCTGCAAACCTTCTCTTTTTGTAAAGCTATCAAATTCTTTTGATGCGGACTCAAATATGTCTAGTAATTCCTGCTTGTTAATTTTTTCGAATACAGCGCCGTCGTGGATAACTCCTGGCCATTTTAAAATATCGTTTATTCCTAATTTCTCAAAACTTCCGGACGATAGCAATATCTCATTTTGCAAAGCGATAATTTCGTCAACCTTTTGTTTATTAAGTTTTAAACTGTGCTCACCGTTTTTTAAAGGTTGAAGGGTTAGCCGGACTTCAATTTTTCCTCTAAAAGCGTATTTTGAAACTATTTCTCTAATCTTGTACTCTATGCTTTTTAGCTGATCTGGGAGTTTGATAGTAATATCGAGAAATCTATTATTACTAGACCTAATTTCTGCTACAATTAGCCCGAATTCGTTAGAGCATGAAACCTCCCCAAAACCAGTCATACTTTTGGCAGTCATATCTTATAAATTAAATTAAATATCATGAATGATTATAAAAGGAAAAATGGTAGATTAGTTGATCAAATTAGGGAGGTTAGCCTGGAGAGAGATTTCGTATCCAATAGTGACGGCTCGGTACTTATTTCTCAAGGCAATACGCGGGTATTATGCACGGCTAATATAGAAAATAAGTGTCCCTCATGGTTAAAAGGGACCGATAGAGGTTGGATTACTGCAGAATATTCCATGCTACCGGGCAGTGCAAATAATCGTATCAATAGGGAAGCTGTAAAAGGGAAACAGTCGGGCCGGACTTTGGAAATACAGAGGCTCATCGGACGGACTTTAAGGTCCTCATTGGATTTATCTTTAATCCGAGAGAAAACTGTGATTATTGACTGCGATGTAATTCAAGCAGATGGCGGCACACGTTGTGCCTCAATTACGGGAAGTTGGCTAGCATTATTTGATGCATTAAATAAAGAGAGTAATTTTATAGAAGAGAAAAATTTGGACTTTATCAAAAGAGTGGCTGCTATTTCTGTGGGGTTTGTTGGCGAAAGATTAGTATTGGACCTTGATTACGATGAAGACGCTGGTTGCGGCATTGACTTAAATGTTGTCATGCAGCCTGGTTTGAATATAGTTGAAATTCAAGGTACTGCGGAGCGCAGGACATTTAGTAAGAGCGAACTGATTGAGATGATAACTTTCGCAGAGAAAGGAATGGGAGTCCTTTTTGAGATGCAAAAAATCATGGTTCAACAGATATCTCTCAAAAGGTTGACAAGTTGTGATATCTAAATGGATGTTAGCATCAAACAATGAGGGAAAATTATTAGAATTTGAAAAATTTTTTGAGGGCAAGGCCTCGCTAGAATCTTTCAAATCCATCGGAAGAAAATCTCCAAAGGAGCCGCATGAGACTTTTCTCGAAAATGCTCTAGAAAAGGCAAGATATGCAAGTTTGGTTACCGGCTTACCTTCAATTGCAGACGACTCCGGTTTAATAGTAGATTTTCTCGGAGGTTTACCCGGGGTGAGATCAGCTCGATTCGCAAGTATTTCTTCTGGAAATAAGAGTCAGCAGGATGAGGAAAATATAAAAAAACTACTTGTATGTATGAGACCAGCTAAGACCTTTGCCCAACGTCGATGTAGATTTATAACTACGATTGTGGCTTTGAAAAGCCATGATGATCCGGATCCTATAGTTTCTCGCGGCATATGGGAGGGCGTTGTTGCATTTGAGCCAAAAGGGGAAAGGGGATTTGGATATGATCCTATTTTCTATCTGCCTGAAGAAAAAAAGACTGCTGCCCAATTATTGTTACATGAAAAAAACCAGGTCAGTCACAGAGGAAAGGCTTTAAAACAAATTAGCTCAGAACTTTTTCAGAGGTTTCAAAAATAAAAGAATGTTTCGGGCTGAAGATATACCTTTGAGTCTTTATATTCATTTACCGTGGTGCGATAAAAAGTGTCCTTATTGCGATTTTAACTCCCATTTGTTGCGAGATCAGCATCAGTTTGAAGAGTATACGAATGCTATGATTACCCAGTTAAGGGATTGGTCAGAACTTTTTAAAAGTAGAAAAATAAAGACTGTATATTTTGGGGGAGGAACTCCAAACTTGTTTCCGATAGATTTTATAAAGATCTTATTTAAAGAGATACATTCAGTAATGGATATCGAGGAAAACTCAGAGATTTCTTTTGAAGTAAATCCTTTAAACATGCATCATGATTCATCAATTGAAGAATATTTTTTTGGTTTAAATCATCTAGGCGTTAATAGAATATCCGTTGGAGCACAGTCGTTCGATGACATATCCTTAAAAAAGATTGGCAGGACGCACAGCCCTGAGCAGATTGAGTTGTTTCTGATGGAGGTGTGCAAAATCTTCACAAATGTAAATATAGATTTAATGTACGGTTTGCCCGAGCAAAATCAAATCAAAGTTAGAAAGGATATTGATACGTTAAAAACTTTCAATGCTGCTCATACATCATACTATCAGTTGACAATTGAACCAGGCACAGTGTTTTACTCTAATATTCCAAAATTACCATGCGAAGAAGTAATTTGGGATATGTACATGTTGATAATTAATGAGTTAGCGAGAAACGGATATTCGAGATATGAAGTATCAGCTTATTCTATGGATGGAAAGCGTTGTCAGCACAATATGAATTATTGGGAGTTCGGCGATTACATAGGAATAGGGGCGGGTGCACATTCTAAAATCACGAATAATTATTCAATAGAACGGCGAGTTGTTAATGCTAACCCAATTGGTTACGTAGAAAAAATTCAGTCGAACAATCAATTTTTCAAAAAAACTAGCCATTTACCTGGTGCAGAGGTTTTGTTCGAATACATTTTAAATGCTAGTCGTTTAACAAAAGGTTTTAAAATTTTAGATTTCGAGGA
>JAOINQ010000007.1 GCA_028139685.1 Betaproteobacteria bacterium | reverse complement strand
ACTCCTTCATTTACAACTTTATCTGCTGACAAAACAGCATATCCACCATCAGCAATATCAATTACACCTAAATTCTGAATATCTCCATTTAACTTATTGTTTTTATGTAAGGAATAGGTTCCATTTATAAACTGATCATTGGAGATTTGTTGCGTAGTTGCCATAAAGCCATGAGCATTGATAGAGCCACTTTTTCCGATCAAAGTGCCATTTGGATTTAGTAGCCAAACCTGACCGTTCGCCTTTAAACTTCCATGAATCTCCGATTTTTGACTGCCCAAAACACGGTTAAGAGTAATGCTACTTGTATCAGGTTGCCGAAAATTGACTGAGTTATCTTTCGGAATTGTAAATTTTTCCCAATTGATTACAGCCTTATTTGTTGTTTGTTGAATTACGGTATTGGTTTGATTGACTGCATTGATAGTTGCCTGACCAGCGACAACATTGGGATTTACCAAACCTTGTGCGAGCAGAGATTGGGTAAATAAAGCGCTTATGGCTACTGCAATTAAATTATATTTTAGACAGATTTGTCGATTTGAAGCAGAACTAGTTGCAGGCACACCAATTTTTGCCTTTTCATGCGTGGCTATGTAGGTATGCCGTTTCTCGCAATATTTGGTTTTAAAAATTTTGTTCAAGCCTATCCCCGAGTGTTTTTATAAGTCCCGTAACTACTTCTCTCATAACCACCTGCTATTACCATAGGATGTCCAAAATTTAAATTAGCAATAGCTAATCCTATTATCCTAAAATCATGGTTTGTCATCAAATTTTCCAAACTTTATATCACTACCAGTGCCATTAAACTGAATTTCCATACCTTCTTTTGCAACAAATGCACTCGCAAGAGTTTTTTTTGCATCACGTTCCACGTTGTCCATAAAATCGTCATCATGAGACGGATCATGATGAAAAATTGCGTAATTTTTCACACCTGCCTCTTTGGATAATCGCACCCCTTCTTGCCAGGTAGAATGCCCCCAACCTTCAAAATTTGGGTACTCCTCTTCTGTATACGTAGAGTCATAAATAAAAAGATCCGTATTTTCTACTAGCTCAAGAATACCCTCATCAAGTGCATCTTTTTTATGCTCCGTATCTGTAACGTAACAAACGGATTTACCCTTGAAATTCACACGATACCCAGTAGCACCTTTCGGGTGGTTCAATAAGCATGTATCAAGATGAATCTCATCAGATAGCTTGACGCTTTCTCCTGCATCGAAATCATGATATTGCATTTTTGCTTGCAGGATATCAATAGGCACAGGAAACGTCGGATTTGCCATTTGATGGGATAAAACTTCAAAAATCGAGCTTCCATGTTTTTTGAGATTGCCGCAATATAGATCAAGACTAAATTTGGGGGAATACGCAGGTTTGAAAAATGGAAACCCACTGATGTGGTCCCAATGTGTGTGCGAAAAAAAAACGCTGATATTCCCATTCCCGTTAGCAATAAGTTTATTTCCTAATGGAAGGATGCCGGTACCTGAGTCAAAAATTAGTAACCTGTCGTCACACTGTACGGTTACGCATGAGGTATTGCCTCCATATTTCATATAGCTGTCATAAGGACAGGCTATTGTACCTCGCACTCCCCAAAACCGGGTTTTAAACATTAGCCCCTCTCAATTCATTTACGCTATAATTCTATCTCTATTCTATCAAATTGAGATCCCCAAAACAAAATGGCTCAAGCTAAATTCGAAATCAACAGGGATTTATACAATGAACTAAGCCTTGCAGATGCTAGGCTTAAAAGTACCATTGATCTTTTTGAAAAAAAAGAAATGTCTAGTCAGGAAAGACTTTTTTTTAAAGTGTGGGCATCCGATAAATTGAAAATTGGAGTTTTTGATGTAGGTATCGAAATTCTAAAAAAAGGAGATGTGCCATTGAGCGCTTATGCCATCACATTGGGCTCGGTTGAGTGCACTGATGGTGAACATGAGTATATATTGGGGCCGGGTTCCGTACTTGGGTTAGCTGAAGGATTGGCAGAAACTTCTTTGCGCCACACATATAAAGTGAAAGAGTTTATAAATTGTAAAATTATCCCGATTCCGAATGCAATGAGAGAACTGCAGTTGACAAATACTGGATTAAAAGCGGTTTGTCGAATGACAATAGAAAGGATATTAGGGCAGGGTATCAACATTCCAGATTATCTAAAAAATGATTGAAAAGATAATAACAAATGGCTGATGTCACATATAAAGACGGAGAGATCTTATTCCAAAAGAAGGATCGAGCCGAAAATTTTTTTGTTTTAAAAGCTGGCGACGTTGAGCTTTTTGATCCCGATACAAATAAACAGATAGCTATCTTAAAACCAGGCGCATCTTTTGGAGAACAAGCAATTTTAGACGGGGGAGTTCGGGCAGTATCTGCAAAAGCCAAAGGCGACGTTACATGCGTAGAAATCTCAGCAGAGGCCTTGCGAAAATTATTAGGTTCAAGTCCTGGAATTATTCAACCGGTTTTCGAAGCTATCTTGTTAGAACTATATATGCATAACGACCTTAGAACAAAAGGCTATCCTTTCAATAAGCGGTAAATCTATTCTCTTGAGTTACTTTGACGCTTAAGAGCAGCAAACAAAATGAACACTGCAATAACAAGTACAATAAATGGACCCAACCAGAGTAAAGAATTTTCGGCAGAAACGGGTGGATTGTACAATACGAATTCGCCGTAGCGCTCTTCCATGAATTGAAGGATTTCCTGATCACTCTTTCCTTCAATCATCTGTTTTGCAACCTGCTTTTTTAGGTCAACCGCCAGCGTTGCATTGGATTCAGCAATTGTTTGGTTCTGACAAACTAGGCATCTCAATTCATTTGTTAAATTTTGAAAACGCTCTTCATTAACGACAGTTTGAAAAGCATCAGAGTTTACGGTTTTCGAAGCACTATTTTCCATAAAATTATTTCGTGATTTTTAATTTATTTGGTTTGCTTTTCGTAAAAACGGTTCTGTTTCGTTTTTATAAAAACTTCCATCAATTGCACCAATGTTCTTATAAACGATTGCACCATCATTATTGATTATAAAAGTTTCAGGTACTCCGTAAACTCCCCAGTCGATACCTGTTAAACCCTCACGGTCAACTAATACCATAGAATAGGGGTTTCCAAATTTCTTCAACCAATCTGTAGTTGCAGTCGGGTCGTCTTTATACGCCAGACCAACAAGCATTAAATTGGGATTCATTTTTGCGATTTCCATCAGATGTTTATGCTCTATTTGACAGGTTACACACCAAGAGGCGAAAACATTTAAAAGCCAAACTTGCCCGTTAAAAGATGTACTACTAATCTTTGACTTACTGATTGACCCGTCTTTATTCAGGGTGTTAAGAGCAAACATGGGAGCTTTTTTGCCAATCAGTACGGAAGGAATGCGTTTTGGATCATTTTGCAAGCCAAGCACAAATAAGACAATCAATCCGGCTAATAGTCCAATGGGAAGCCATATCGCAATACGTTTCATGTAGGTTTTACAGTTGTCTCATTTTGTTTGCTAGCTAAATTTTTATTCAAAACAATTCTCTCATTTTTTGACGGCAGCGAAAGAGTCTGTTTTTTTCCAAAAATTGCTACAAAACCACCTATTGCCATAAACAAACAACCGAACCAAACCCAAACCATGAGAGGCTTATAACTAGCACGAATAGTCCACGATGTTTCTGCAATATTTTGCAAATTTGTAGCCTCTCCCAACGACAAGTAAACATCACCAAAAATTCCGTAATCTACCGCAGCTTCTGTCATAGGATCATCTGATCGTATGTATTTACGTTTTTGAGGGTGTAAGATTCGAGCTTTTGTTTCACCGTCTTTTCTTAGTTCGAATATTCCCTCTACCCCGGTAAAATTCACTCCAGATATCGGTCGAACTCCAACAAATTTTACGGAATGGTTTCCCAACTGGTAAGTTTCTGAGGGTTTCAGCACAATGTCTTTTTCAACTTGAAAGGACATAACGAACGTTACTCCCAATGCAAATATTGCCAAACCACAGTGACCAATAAACATACCCCAATAGGATGAACCTAGCTTTCTTAATCTTTTTTGTAGTAACGCTCCCTCAAGATCCTTTTTTTGTTTGGCATTGATCTTAAGTAAATGCAACCTATGAATTGCTGAGTAAATCGTGCCTAGTAACAAACAAACGGAAAACAGAATCCCTAACGCTGTCGCTATTGTCGTTTTTTCATTAATCAACATAAAGGTAATTGCAACCAGGCCTCCAACAAAAGCCGGGATAGCAACATTTTTAAGCGCAGGAAGCAATTTGGACTCTTTCCAAAGCATCCATGGAGCAAGGCTCATTAGAAAAACTGCCGGCACTAATATTGGAGTGATAACTGAATTGAAATAGGGCGGGCCCACGGACATTTTTCTTCCGGTTAAAACTTCAGCAATAAGAGGGTAAAGAGTCCCTATCATCACAACCGACAAAGCGGCCGTCATAACGACATTATTTACAAGTAATAAACTTTCTTTTGAGATGGGGGAAAACTTTTGACCTAGCTTAAACTCGCTTGCTCGAAGTGCATAAAGAACCAAAGCCGCCCCAATAATACCAGCAGTCATTATTAAAATGAATACGCCTCTCGTTGGGTCGCTTGCAAACGAGTGCACCGACGTTAGCACGCCCGATCGAACTAAAAACGTCCCGAGCAAAGAAAATCCAAAAGCTATAATTGCTAGAAGTATTGCCCAACTTTTCATAGCATTTCTTTTATCAGTTACTGCGAGAGAGTGAACGAGAGCTGCACCTGCAAACCATGGCATAAGGGAGGCATTTTCTACCGGGTCCCAGAACCACCAGCCGCCCCAGCCTAATTCTCGGTATGCCCACCAACTTCCTAATAAAATTCCGAGTGTTAAAAAAGCCCAGGCTGCATTAGCCCAAGGTCTTGAATATTTTGCCCATTGAGAATTCACCTCACCCGTTGTCAGAGCAGCAACAGCCATTGAAAAACAAACCGCAAACCCCACGTAACCCATATAAAGCATGGGAGGGTGAATCACCATAAATGGATCTTGTAATAATGGATTAAGATCCTGTCCAGTTAATGGAGCAGGAAAGACTCTAGTAAATGGATTCGAAGCGAAAATTAAGTACAACAGAAAAACGCTTATCAAAAGCAGCATTATGGAGGTCGTACGAACATAAAAAAGATCGTCTTTTGTATGAGAGAAGAATGTTACTGTTGTATTCCAACACGCCAACATCAGTACCCAGAGCAAAAATGAACCTTCATGAGAGCCCCATGTTGCCGCAATTTTATACTGAACTGGCAAAAGGGCGTTCGAATGTGTAGCAACTAAAAGTACGGAAAAATCACTCACAATAAAAAGTTGCATTAACAAAAGAAAGCAAGATAATAATAATACGTTAATCAAAACAGAAGTTCGGGCTAAACTTTTAGATATGAGATGGGATAATGTTTGAAAATTAGTGGAGTACGATAACGTGAATCCTTTGATTCCAAAATATAAGCTTAATGAAAGACATAAACAAAGTAATAATTGGGAGAGTTCGGCGAACATTTTACCCTCTATTTATTTGCAATCGAAAGGTCAGGAGGCATATAATTTTCGTCGTGTTTAGCCAGAATCTCTGTTGATTGGAAAATTCCATCTATATATTCCCCCTGAGCGACGACTCCCTTTCCCTCTTTAAAAAGGTCCGGAACAACACCGCTGTAAGTAACCTTTATCAGTGAGTTTTTATCATCTACAACATTAAATTCAACTGCCAATGAATGTTCGTCTCTGTTGATAGAGTTTGGTTCTACCATACCCCCTATCCGGATTGGTCTATTTTTTGGAGCTTCTCCATTAAGAATTTGCGATGGCGTATAGAAAAAAACTAAATTTTCCTCAAAAGTCTTGATGGCAGCAAAGATTATTAACCCACCAGACAATACGATCAGAAAAACCCAAAAAAGTCGCTTTATCCTATTTTCGTTAAAAAGCATTAAATTACCTCATCCGGAATCATTATCACTAAGTTTGAGGTCCTTCTTAATATTTTGTTCCTTTCGTTTAAGATTAATCACCCCCAACAGAAAATCGAAGAAAATCACTGCAAGTGTGAGAGTAAAACAAATCAAAATAATAGTCTCATGACTCATTTAATTTTCACTAGACAGCTGTCCTGACCCATTGAGCCTCACATTCTCTTTCCAATAGTAAGGCCTTCGCACGAACCAATATTGTTGAGGAGCACATTAACCAAATCCCTATAGTACAAATAACCAATCCGATTTTGATTTCAGAAGCCATTTCTGCCTGAGTTGCACCAAGAGAGAATCCTTGATGTAAGGTGTTCCAAAAAACAACAGAAAAATAAATTAAGGGGATATTGATAAAACCGAACAGCGTAATGAGAGATAAAGCTCTATCCGTTTTTGTACTGTCTTCCACCATTTTCCCTACTGCTATGAGGCCCAAATATATGAACAGCAATATAAGTTCCGTGGTAAGTCTTGCATCCCAGACCCAATATGTGCCCCACGTCGGTTTTCCCCATAACGAGCCAGTAACTAACGCAAGAACTGTCATCCATGCTCCAGTTGGTAAAGAAGCGCGTAACATGATTGCTGAAACATTTGTGCGCCAAATCCAATAAATTGCAGCATAAGCACATGCAACAACGTATATAAACATTGACAACCACGCCGCGGGAACATGGACATACAGAACCCTGTAAACCTCACCCTGTTGGGCATCCACAGGAGTTATGAACAATGAGTACCAAATCCCAAAGGATAAACATAGAAACCCTAGCCCAGCGATCAAGTAAATTAAACGTGTGGCAAAACCGTAAAAGACTGGAGGGGACGATAACTTAATTATCTTTTGCAACATTTAGTCATTCCGAAGCGAGAACAATTAACTTTTCACATATAAAAGGGACAATGAGTATGCAAAATAATGACATACCCGCGAGTAACAAATATAAATTATTCACAGATGTTCCATCTAACGTACCCCTCACTATAGCAGAACCAAATATCATCAGCGGGATAAGAATAGGCAAAGACAGTAGGGATATGACAGTCTGTGCTTGTCTTGCCATAAGCCCCAACGAAGAAAAAAAAACCAAGGTACCTGAGATAAACAAACTTCCAATAGCAAGGCTAATACACATAGCTGAGGCAGAGGCACTCGGTAGACCGTAAGCTATTGATAGCGGCAGTGATAAAATCGATATCGGCAAACCAACTAAAATCCAGTTGATAATGGCCTTAATAAAGCAGTAGATACTGAGAGAGCGTTTCTTAACAATAAGTTGGTCAAGTACGCCCTGATTGAACTCTGGGTGAAGTAATCTATTTGATGCGAAGATCATTACAAGTAACATAGAAATCCAAAAGACACCGCTTACGATATTTACCAAATCATTTTGGTTTAGTGTTGTCCCTAAGGGGATCACACAAACAATCATCAAAAACAATACAATCGGCCAACTAAGGTCTGAAAATTCTTTTTTTATAAGTTGAGATTCACGGATTATATTTTTGCCAAATTCGTTTACAAATTCGAATCTTTTTTTCACTACAATATTTGTTGATTTCTGATCGCTCGAGCTTTCAGAACCTTTTGAAAGTTTCCAACCACGAGGATCATGCGGGCAAATCTCTAGTAAACGAATTTCCAACTCTTTGAAAAAGTAATTATTATTAACAATCGATAAAATCTCTTTTAATGATATGTGGGTAGAAAGTACAACAGCACCCCCTTTGGAACATATTTCGGAAAAAATTTTCAGTAGTGCTATCAAACCATCGTTGTCTAACGTATTAAAGGGCTCGTCGATTATTAGTAATGTATTTTCTTTTATGTCAATCCCTGCGAACATTACCCTTTTTTTTTGCCCGTCAGATACTGATGCTAAAGGTTTATCTTTTACATCTGCGAGCCTAAAGTCGTAAAGTCTTTTCAATATTGTATCCGCTCCTTCGCTTGACATATCGTTTAGTATCTGAAAAGCTGATAGCTCATGTCGGTAGCCGCCATTCGTTGGTATGAACAAAGTGGATGCAAAGGTTGATTGGATAATGCCCTCTGTTGGCGGAGAGATCTCAGAGATAGATCTTAAAAGCGTAGTTTTTCCAGCACCATTGGGGCCCATAACTTGAAGTATTTGCCCACCTTTAAGGGAAAAACTGAATTCCTTCAATAGTGTTTTCTTACTCTTTGCAAGAGTGACATCAGTTAGAGTAAGCATCAATTATCTGCGTTTTCTAAAAACCGAAGTTTTACAAACTTTTCATCACTTTTAACGAGTGAAATATTTGTTATTAAATCTCCAGCTTGCGGTTTTACCTGACCAGACAAAGATAGTCTTGCTGAAACTATAACTTCGACAAAATCGCTAAGTTTAACTTCCGTTCTCATGCTGTGAACATCAGAAACCTTAAAATTAATGAACTTGCGTTTCATCAGTGATTCGTTAAACTGCTCAAAAGAAATTCTTTTAACTGCAATTGGAACTTTAAGTTCATTTTTTTCTTTTACAATTAGAAAAATTGCAGATTTCCTAGACAAAGATTTCTGAATTGAGGAAAACAAGTTTTTATCTATACTAAGTTTTCCCTCTAATACTTTCCCCCCGGGTTTTTTCTTAGATGAGATATTAGATTCTGGGGGACTGTCTCCCTTTAAAGCTCGTATTATGGTGGAAATTTTTTTCCCATCATCAGAATTTGCCGGTAGGGTATTTTTAAGTCTGGTCCAATAGTCGATTGCATTCCCTATCTCTGTGTTATTCATAGCGTTAGTTGCAGCCAAAGCCAGTGCTTTTTGATGAGTGGGTTCTAGTTCTAAAACCCGTGCAATTAACTTCATCGGTTTTCCATTTAAATTCCCATCATCGATCATCGCTAGCGAATCTGCTAGCTCAGTCATTAAATCGGTTTGTTCAGGTAGGATTTTCAATGCTTCTTCGTATGCTTCGGATGCTTTTTTGAAATCTTGTTTTTTCATTTGTGACCTGGCCAGCAAAACCCATTTATTAATATCAGTATTGTCGACGCTTAAATCTTTTTCAAGAGATTGTATATATTCATTTAGACCACTTATATCTGTTGCATGGTTAGTAATAAGAGCATTTCCAAAAAGAGATTCTGTCAAAAGGCTTTTTTTTGCTGAAAAAGAAACATCCATTGCGGTTTCGCTAAGTGAACCTACCATCGAATACATTAAAGCGGAGATAATCGTTACAGAAACTAACGAAAACGTATATGAGGAACCCCAAATTCTATACAAGTAAATTGCAATTCCAGAAAAAATACAAAACGAAGTCAATAAAAATAAAAACATAAGGGAAAGAGCATGTATTGCTTAGCGTGATGTTTGTTTAATGCATCTGTGACTGTAATACTATAGTAAAGTTTAGTTGACCCGCGTTAATTGATTCGCAAACAGCAGGTTCTTCGCTCCACGAATTTGTATTATAAGGCAATACAAACTTTACTCCCTCAGGGTTATACCATTTCCCAACAAATTCTGCGAACATTATGAATGAAAATGTCATGTGTTTTTGTTGTTAGCAAGTCGTATATCGGAATATTGTGCCACACAGCAAACCTTATGATTGTAAAATGTGCGGCTAGCTTCAAACTCTTGCTGTAAGATTTTTATTACATTATATAGTTGCAGAGCTGTCAGACTTACTATACACTTTCAGTTTCAGAAACGGTGCTTAAACAGTTAAACGGGAAATTGGTCAAAATCCAATGCTTTCCCCAAAACAGTAGCGAAGTGAGAACTCATTATCCACTGAAAATGAAAATTTTTGGGAAGGTTGAGTTTCTTACGATTTCAAATCGATCTTCGGAGCCTGGATACCGGCCGTTTTGTAAACTTTAAAGCCCTGGGGGCTGGGCCGGGAAAAGAAAAATGAACAGTTGGTTTCGAGTATTTTGGTCAGTTTTACTTATTCAATCCGCCTTTACTTTTCCGAAAGGAAACCTAAAAGCAACGCAACTTGACCCAATAACGGTTAGTGGTGCAGGTTTAGAACAAAGGTTATCAAAAACATTTTCGAATATCTCCATATTCAATAGGGAAGATATTGAACAATCTGGCGTTAAATCATTAGCAGATCTTTTGCAAAATCGCTCCTCTGTTCAGGTGGGTCGAAATGGGGGCCTAGGAGCTGTAACGTCCTTTTTTTTAAGGGGGTCAGAAAGTCGTAATGTTTTAGTATTGCTAAATGGTGTGCGTTTGAGAGATGAATTAACTCAATCGTCTCTCGCTGAAAATATACCTTTGGATTTAATAGAGAGAATAGAAGTTGTTCCCGGGAATATGTCCTCTGTCTATGGAGAGGGGGCGATCGGTGGCGTAATAAATATCAGTACGACAAAAGCTAGTTACAACGTCGATGAACGAGCCAATAAATTAGTCCGGCTTGAGACAGGGAGCTATGGAAATAAAAATATTAGTTTTAACATAGAGACGCCTGTCGATGACTCGCTAACTGCCTTAATTTCTGGAAATTTATTGCAAACAAATGGCTTTTCAGCAACAAATCCTACTCAAACTTTCTCCTCTGATCCAACAGATTATGATAAAGACAAACACAAAAATGAAACGATAAACATAAGCTTTTTAAAACGTCTAAAAAATGGCTCAGCAAATTTAATATACTTCAAAACCGACTCCGAAACTTTTTTTGATAATTCATTTTTTGGTAACAACCCAAAACAAAATTCAGATCAAGAACAAATAAATTTTGTTTATAACCTAGATTTTGCCAACGATAACACTGCTCAAATCTCATTTGATAGTTCGAAGATCAAATTACGGTATAACTACGGACAATTTTTTGTTACGAAAGAAGATAAAGTCGCTTTCCAAAACGACATCAGGTTAGATGATGACAGTAACCTTCTACTAGGGGTAGAAAAGCGATCGGTAAGCCGGAATCCTTCCTCATCGGGCATTAGAGGCAGAGACTTCGAATCAGTATTCATAGCATACGTTGGTCAACGCGGCCCCGTCTCTTTGCAAGCAAATCTAAGAAATGACAATACCAATCGATTCAAATCTCGAGTAACTTATCTAATGGGATTTGGTTATTCAATTACACCAGGACATACCTTCAACCTTAACCACTCCACGGGATTTGTTTCGCCAAATGCATACGCTTTATCAACAAATTCTGAAGTTTTACCTGAGGAACATGAGCAATTTGAGGCTGGTTATACTTTTTTGAACGACTCGTTAATGTTTAGGATGTTTTACTTTGACACGAAAACAAACAACCCTATTACTTACGACCCTGCTGATGGTTACAAAGCGAAAAATTTTTCTCATCTTCATAATTCAGGATTTGAAGTTTCATTAAAAAATATTAGCGATATAAAAAACTTTGATGTTTCTTTTACTTTTCAAAACCCTCAATCTCCTGATGGTTTAAACCCATCAACGTTAATTCAGAGCGCTAGAAGAGCAAACTTTTTTGGATCCATTGGATTCAGCTTGAAAAAGAATAGGTATGGTTTTTCAATACGTGGTACGGGATCTTCGGGTAGAAAGGATAGTGATTATTCCGCGCAAAACTTGCCAAAGTACTTTGTAATAAACAGCTCAGTCAAATACAAACTGAACAACATTATTAATTTCTTTGTAACTATGCAAAACATAACGAATAAAAGGTATCAACTCGCTTATGGCTATAACACTATGCCACAACAGTTTACGATAGGGGTAAATGCGAATTATTAGAGATCAATTCCTAATGGATATGTTGGTGCTGGAAGTCATCGCTTTCGGGTTGCTCAGTATGTACCATTTCGCCTTCGATGTTTGGATATAGCGGTGAGCCACAATCTTCACAATACTCTAACGGTAAGCGTTGCGTTAAAAACTTCACCTCAGATATGCCACATGACTTTAAACACTGCTCAATAACCTCATTAAGCTCGCTGAATTCGTCTTCTGGTCCTAATAATGGCCATACGATGCCATGATAAACCTCAAAAGTTCTTTTGTCGCAAAAACTGATACGGTATTCTTCAAGTTGTCTATCATAACAACCACCTATTACGACTAGAAGGGATTCGTTGGTTATAGAAGACGAAGATGATAAATAAGAAACGGACGCATTAATAGAAAATTTTCGCAGCTGTCTATCAGCATCTCTACAAGCAACATAGTACGCCCTAGGAAGAACTACATCTTTAGCACATTGAGGCATAATTTTTGAAAATATATCGTTACTAACTTTTTTCCATGAAGCCTCAATTTCTTCAGGCTGCATAAAATCTTCCTGCCATCTAAATATATGATCGCCTTTAGCAACCGCTACCACCCCGAGAAGATGCCTTTGATCGGCTAAAAATGTAGCTGTCTCTTTGACCTCTCCTTCATCAAGTAATAGATGATGCCCCTTTAACAAAGCGTGAGTAATAGCTTTTTTTAACTGTTTTGTTTCAATAAATGACTCGGGAAGCTGGTCAGGGGAATATAGATAGTTAACCAAAGAAATTTGGGCATTTTGATTAAAAACATATTTTTTAAGTAAGCGACTTATTTCCTCTAGTTGTTCAGGGGTAACATTAAAATTCGCTAAGCCCATAGTTGACCATGCCAGTATTGGAGCCGTTATAAGCAATGAGTCAAATGTTTTTTCGCCAACGATGATCCTTTCAAACTCGACACACCCCTCTATGGCATCAGCTAGTTCTTCATGTGCCCTAGACTCTTTTTCTGAAAGTTTATCTAGAGCCACGTTTAAGGAAATCTCATCTTTTTCTAGGATTACTCTTTTAATTTCCGCTTCAAGTTTCTTGTTCCAATAAACATCCTCAGCACGACTTCCTGAAGTTGCCAAACCCTCAGCTAACCTAATTAAGGACTCTGCGCCTCGAAGACTTCTGCCTCTTTTTGAGGAGGGTGATTGTTTCATTAAAACTCCTTCTGAAGACTTTTAGTTTAAATTATTAATTTTTCTGCTTCTGAACATTCTTCTAAACAAATTTGAAAACAATATTTTTTCCAATTATCCCCAAAATTGTCTACAGATAAATAGTATTAAACTAGCTTTTCCTTACCCAGACAAGGATTGCTATAAAAGACCTTTAATGTTTTCCTGTTCATCCTGAAGCTCCGCAATTGAAATCCCTATCTTACTTTGCAATACATCACTGATCTCCAAGTTTTGAATTATGGAATACCTCTCGTCCGCGCAGTTTACTGGAAATCCAGAAATAATATTTTCAGGTATACCATATTCACCGTTAGACGGAACTCCCATAGTTGTCCAAGTTGTTCCGTTAACCCAATCGTGCATATGGTCAATAGCGGCGCTGGCAGCACTAGCCGCAGATGACAATCCACGCTGTCTGATAATTTCCGCCCCTCGTTTCGCAACGGTTGGCTGTAAAGTCTGTGCTACCCATTCCTTATCAAGCAAATCATTTAGTTCATTCGAACCATCTAGAAACCCATTAGTAATGTCTACCACCATAGTAGGAGAGTGATTTCCCCAAACGCAAATGTTTGACAGTCTATTTACATTTGAGTCTAGCTTATTCGCTACTTGGTTCATGGCTCTATTGTGATCGAGACGCATCATTGCGGAAAAATTGTCCTTTGAAAGATCTGGCGCTGACATCATTGCTATATAAGCATTTGTATTCGCAGGATTGCCTACAACAACAACTTTAACTTTCCTAGAGGCTTTTTCATTCAGTGCAACCCCTTGGGTTTTGAATATTTGCCCATTTGCCTGGAGCAAATCCTTTCTTTCCATGCCCGGTCCTCTAGGTTTTGCTCCTATTAGGAAACAATATTCTGTATCTGTAAAACCAGTGCGGGGGTCTGAATGTAAACTTAAATTGTTCAATAATGGAAATGCGCAATCTTCTAGCTCTAACGCTACACCATGGAGGGCTTTTTGAATTTTATCTACATTAATATCAATAAGTTGAAGATCGATCTTGATGTGTTTTCCAAAGACTTCTCCATTGAGAATGCGGAATAAAATAGCGTAGCCGATTTGGCCACTGGCCCCTGTTACACTTACCTTGACGGTTTTTTTGTTTGATGCTGGCAAAATCTCACTCCAAAATACTAGGTTATTAAGGTTTACTTGCAGCTAAAGTAATGGAACAATAAGCAGTTAATTCAAACAGAATGGTAAACAATTTTTGCTTTTATGGGTAGGAAAAAATACCGAAATATACGAATAGATCAAATATTAACTTATCGCTTACCAGCTGCCGGAATAATGTCTATTCTTCACAGAATCAGTGGTGCAAGTCTTTTTTTAATACTTCCGTTTTTGATCTATTTGTTCGGAGAAAGCGTTAAAACACCTCAAAGCTTTGATAAAGCAATAGAAATGGTCAAAAGCCCAATAATATTTTTTCTTTTAATGGGTGTTTCTTGGGCGTACATACATCATTTTTTTGCTGGCATAAGGCATCTCATGTGTGACCTTCATATCGGATTAGGGAAAAGCGAGACTAATAAATGGGGAATTATCGTAATTATTAGCGCTCTTATAACGAGTGGGTTAGTGATTTATTGGGCTATAACAAAACTATTTTAGGTTTTTTGATGAATGAGCGACGCGCGGAATTGGTAAACGGGGGTGTAATTGCCCACAACGGTCTGAGTGATTGGATTTTACAGAGAGCTACTGCTGTCATTTTGGTATTGTATACTCTGGTTTTTATAGCGAACTTAGTTGTTGTTGACTTGCATGGGTTTGCCAGTTGGAAAGGCTTATTTGAGTCAGTCTGGATGAAAGCGCTCAGTATTGCCGCAGCAATTTCCCTCATATATCACGCATGGGTGGGAATAAGAGAATTATGGATGGATTACATCAAACCAGTCGGGATAAAAATAGGACTACAGATTTTTTCCATTTTTTGGCTGTTAGGTTGCGGGGTTTGGATTGTTACTATCTTGGTTAGAATTTGAAATAGAAAAGGATTTTAGTTAAATGGCTGTCGTACTCTCACACAACATATCAGGGATGCCTCGAAGGAGATTCGATTCGGTAATAGTTGGAGCTGGTGGAGCTGGAATGCGTTGTTCATTGCAGCTAGCTCAGTCAAATGCAAAGGTAGCAGTGTTGTCTAAAGTTTTTCCAACTCGTTCTCATACGGTAGCCGCACAGGGTGGAATCGGCGCCTCTTTGGGTAATATGAGTGAGGATAACTGGTATTGGCATATGTTCGATACAGTAAAGGGTTCTGATTATCTTGGAGATCAAGATGCTATTGAATTTATGTGCAGGGAAGCGACCAGCGCTGTTTATGAGCTTGAGCACTTCGGTATGCCCTTTGACAGAAATGAAGATGGAACAATTTATCAAAGACCGTTTGGTGGCCACACCGCAAATCTTGGGGAAAAGCCTGTTCAAAGAGCTTGCGCTGCTGCTGACAGAACCGGTCACGCTCTCTTGCACACGTTGTACCAAAAAAATGTCGAATCAAAAACCCAATTTTTTATAGAGTGGATGGCACTCGACCTTGTACGAAACAATGATGGGGATTGTGTTGGTGTCGTAGCATTGGAAATGGAAACTGGCAACTTAATGTTTTTTGAGAGTAAAGCCACTGTTTTAGCCACGGGTGGTGCAGGTAGAATTTGGGCAGCATCTACGAATGCTTTTATCAACACAGGTGACGGAGCAGGGATGGCGGCAAGGGCAGACATACCATTACAGGATATGGAATTTTGGCAGTTTCATCCAACTGGAGTTGCCGGCGCTGGTGTTTTGATTACAGAGGGTGTCAGAGGTGAAGGCGGAGTACTCTTAAATAGTGATGGGGAACGTTTTATGGAGCGGTATGCACCTACCTTAAAAGATTTGGCTCCCAGAGATTTCGTATCTCGCTCTATGGGTCAAGAAATTAATGAGGGAAGAGGATGTGGTGAAAATAAAGATCACGTTCTGCTAAAGTTGGATCATCTAGGCGAAGAGAAAATATTAAAAAAGCTTCCTTCTATAAGGGAAATAGCGATTAAATTCGCAAATGTTGATCCCATTAAAGATCCAATACCAGTTGTTCCGACAATCCATTACCAGATGGGGGGAATACCTACAGACATAAACGGCCAGGTAGTTATACCGGATTCACAAGATGGGATGCAGGGTAGTCACTCAGTTGTTGAGGGACTTTATGCTATTGGAGAATGCGCGTGTGTATCGGTGCATGGTGCTAATAGACTGGGAACTAACTCACTTCTAGACCTAATAGTTTTTGGCCGAGCAACTGGTAGACACTTAGTTAACAAAAATATTTCATCTGAAGGTCATAAAAAGGTTCCGTCGGATGGTGCAGATAAGACGATCGAGCGTATAAAGCGATTGGATAGTAACAAGGCAGGAGAGGATGTGATGGAAACTGGGAATCTCATTAGGGAGACAACCCAGAAATATTGCGGAGTTTTTCGGAACGAGGGATTATTAAAAAAAGGCGTAGAAAAAATATTGGATATAGATAGTTCGATGGATAAGCTTTGCATAAAGGATAAATCGTCAGTGTTTAACACGGCTAGAATTGAAGCAATAGAAGTTTTCAATATGATAGAAGTTGCTAAAGCCACCATCATCTCAGCCGATGCCAGAAAAGAAAGTAGAGGAGCACATTCACATGACAACTTTGCCGAGAGGGATGACTCACGTTGGATGAAACATACCTTATGGTTCTCAAAAGAAAACAGACTTGACTACAAACCTGTCGTTTTGAAACCTTCGTCAGTTGAGTCTTTTGCACCAAAAAAGAGAACTTTTTAAGGGAGGGTCGTATGTCAGAAGTTAGAGAAACTAAATTTAAGATTTTTAGATACAATCCTGACAAGGACAAGAAACCTTATATGCAAGACGTAATAGTTGGGCTTAGAAGTACAGACCGCATGCTACTTGATGCTTTGTTAAAGATTAAAGGAACAGTTGATGATTCAATAGCTCTTAGAAAATCCTGTCGGGAAGGCGTTTGTGGTTCTGACGCAATGAATATAAATGGTAAAAATGGACTGGCCTGTATAACGAATTTAAATGATTTGAGTGAACCTATTGTTTTAAAGCCGCTCCCGGGCCTTCCCGTCATCAGAGACTTGATAGTTGATATGACTCAATTCTTTAAGCAATATGACTCTATCAAGCCTTACCTACAAAACTCTTCTGTTCCTCCCGAAAAAGAGCGTAAACAAAGCCCGCAACAACGGGAGGAACTTGATGGTCTCTATGAGTGTATTTTGTGTGCGTGTTGTTCAACAAGCTGTCCTTCATTTTGGTGGAACCCTGACAAATTTGTCGGTCCTGCTGGACTATTACAGGCATACAGATTTATCGCGGATAGCAGAGACGAGAATACCGCTGAAAGATTGGATAACCTCGAAGATCCCTACCGGTTGTTTAGATGTCACACAATAATGAACTGTGTTGATGTTTGTCCAAAGGGTTTGAATCCGACAAAGGCGATAGGGAAAATTAAAGATCTCATGGTTAAAAGAAATGTTAGATAAAAAAAAAAATAATATGGAGAGCGCGCCGCGGACTTCTTGAAAATGATATAATCTTAAAACGTTTTTTTTCAAGGTATCAGAAGGTTTTAAGTGAAGGCGAGTGGTTAGCTTTGGAAAAACTTCTCGACAAAACTGACAATGAGTTACTTGATATTATTTTAGATATCGAGAAACTAAATGAAAATGATCTTTCTCCGGAAACACTTTCTTTATTATCTAAACTAAGATCTTGCTGATCCGCAATCTGTAGAAAAGGAGGCATATGGTGGTAGGTGATAATAGAGCTACTATATCTTTTTCTGACGGAAGCGACCCTGTTGATTTGCCGGTCCTGGCAGGAACAGCGGGTCCCGATGTCATTGACATTCGTAGCTTGTACAAGGCTACCGGAAAGTTCACTTATGATCCTGGCTTTCTCTCCACAGCTTCTTGTCAATCGAATATTACATATATTGATGGTGATAAAGGAATTCTTCTTTATCGCGGATATCCGATAGAACAGCTTGCTCTCGAATGTGATTTTCTAGAGGTTTGCTTTTTATTGCAAAATGGGGATTTGCCCAATGCTATAGAAAAAGACGAGTTTGAAAAATTAGTCAAATCATACTCAATGGTTCATGAGTCGATGGCGCAATTTATGAACGGATACCCCAGGAATGCTCATCCAATGGCTGTTTTAACTGGGTTAATAGGGGGAATGGCTGCGTTTTATCCAGACAGTTTAGATGTAAATTCAGAGGAGCAACACGAGTTAAGTTTGCTTAGACTCATAGCAAAAATGCCTACTCTAATTGCGATGATCCATACATATTCTAAAGGTAGACCATTCATGTTTCCGCGTTCTGATCTTTCTTACACCGGTAATTTTTTACGTATGATGTTTGGCACCCCTTTAAGTGATTTTCAGGAAAAAAAGATACTTACCCGAGCTTTGGATAGAATATTTATTTTACATGCAGATCACGAACAAAATGCCTCTACGTCCACCGTTAGGCTCTGCGGTTCCTCTGGAACCAGTCCATATGCTGCTGTAGCGAGCGGAATAGCTTGTCTATGGGGTCCTGCACACGGGGGAGCTAATCAGGCATGTTTAGAGATGTTAGAAAAAATTCATGAGGATGGCGGTGTAAAAAAAGTTGGCGAATTTATGGAAAAAGTCAAAAATAAGGATTCGGGCGTAAGATTGATGGGTTTTGGCCATAGGGTTTATAAAAATTTTGATCCGCGGGCAAAAATTATGCAAGAGACGTGTCGACAGGTACTAGCAGAGTTGGGCTTGGAAAACGACCCTTTGTTTAAGTTAGCGCTTGAGCTTGAAAAAATTGCTCTTGAGGATACTTATTTCGTTGAAAGGAAGCTTTATCCAAATGTTGATTTCTACTCCGGAATCACCCTAAGGGCTCTCGGCGTACCTAAAGAAATGTTTACATGTATTTTTGCATTGGCACGTACTATTGGTTGGATATCTCAGTGGAAGGAGATGATAACCGATTCGGAATACAAGATTGGGCGCCCTAGACAATCGTTTGTTGGCTCTGTAAAACGTGATGTTCAACCCTTAAAAACTCGATAGTTCTAAATTATTCAATTGAGCTGCCCCTCAAATATCCTAGAGCTCTATGAGAAGGAAAGAAAAAAAAATGGTTTCTCTAGTGACAAGGGTCAGAAAAACGTCTTAGGGTATCTTTATCAGCTGGTCATCGAATGGGAAATTTTTTTAGAAAAACAAAATAAATTTTTATTACGTAATTCCGTAGTTCCCAAAGGTTTGTATATTTATGGAGGAGTTGGTCGGGGAAAAACATTTTTAATGGATCTGTTTTTTTCATCCCTTCCGATAAAGAAAAAATTAAGAATTCACTTACATGAATTTATGCAAAACATTCAGGAGGAGCTCATTCTTTTGAAAGGACACAAGGACCCTCTAATAAAGATATCAAAAAAACTAGCCCGGAATTACAATTTAATTTGTTTTGATGAGTTTCATGTGCAAGATATTGCTCACGCCATGATATTTGAGGCACTTTTCAGGCATCTAAACGAATTCAATGTGTCATTTGTCATTACATCAAATTTCCATCCGGACGATCTGTACAAAGATGGTCTGCAAAGGGAAACTTTTGTCCCTGCGATTTTGTTGCTTAAAACAATAGTAGAAATTATTCGAATCCCTGACGGACCGGATCACAGAAGAGAACGGTTTATGGAGTCGGCTAATCCTATGTTTCAAAGAGAAAACTTGTTACAAAAAAAATACCATTCTCCGCACAATGATGAATGTCAACAAATTCTACAGGCACAATTTAATGCAATTACCAATGGACCTGTTCAATCCGCAGATTTTATCACCCTTACCAATAGACGGATAAGTATTGTCGCCATGGCAGAAAATGCATGTTGGTTTAAATTTGATGCATTGTGCTCTTCTTTTCGATCTAAGGAGGAATATTTGGATCTAAGCGAGCTATTTAAGGTATTTATCATAGAAAGAATTCCAATGTTAACAAAAGAAAATTTATCTGCAGCAACCCGTTTTACATGGTTCATAGATATCATTTATGATAGAAAAATACATTTAATTCTTTCTGCTGATGTTAATTTAGATCTATTATTTTCTAATACTATTAAAGCTATGGATTTCGAGAGAACAAAAAGTAGACTTCAAGAGATTACTGCATACCAATGATGAAACTAGTTCTTATTTTATTCATTATGTTCATGTGCCTTAATTCTTATGCTCAGGCAAATCCAACAGAAGAACAATTTCAGGAAAAACTTGACAAATTAAAAAAAGAAAAGAAAAAATTTTTAAATGAGATATCTTCAAGAGAAAATAAATGTTTAGCCAAATTTTTTTCAGGACAATGCCTGGAAAATCTTGACATTGACTATGAAACCGGAATGCGTAACCTTGAATTGATGCGGCAGAGTATTCTTCTTGAGAGACGAGAATTCCGCGCTGATATACGAGAAAAAAAAAGGCTAAGAAAGAAAGAACAAAGGGGCATAACTAGTCCTCAATAAGACCTTTAGGTACGATATTTTTCAAACTTTTTATAAAGTTGAACTCATTCCAGGTCGTGTTTGTTTTTCGTCTAATGCTTTTTGGCAAGCCTCCCCGTTCTTGAGGGTCATATTGATACTCTAAATATGGGCTCAGTGGATAGTTGAGTTTTAAAACTCTAAGTGAATCGTTTGATAAATCTTGTAATCCGAGAATCTGATAGATGGTAACCATGAGTGCAAGCGCCTCTTCTATGGCCGGCGTTCCGTGATACTGACTGAGAATTACTTTAGATCTATTTAATGATGCAATATAGGCTTTCCGACGCATATAATATCTTGCAACATGCGCTTCATTCTCAGCTAGCACATTACGTAAAAATTTCATGCGTTTAATCGCGTCTTCTTTGTAGGGGGTGTTCGGAAAATTTTCAACTAGTCGTTTAAAAGATGCAAACGCTATCCTGCCAGCTTCTGCGTCTCTTTCTGCCATATCTTCTCCGGTGATGGAACTAAAAAGAGTTTGATTCTCGTTAAAGTTGATTAAGCCACGCAGATAAAGCGCATAGTCTGACCCATCCTGACTCGGATAAAGCTTGTTGTAGCGGTCTAAACTCGCGAGAGCAATGCCCGAGTCTCCATTTTTCCAGTGGGCATAAGCAATATCAAGGGATCCTTGTTGCGCATACTTTCCAAATGGAAATCTAGATGATAATTTTTGGTAAATGGAAACAGCCGTTTCATAATTACCTACGTTTAATTCAGAACGAGCCTCTCTATACAGCTTCTGTGCGCTCCATGTATCCGTCTTGTCGAGACCTTTAGATGCGCACCCAATTAATAAAAATGACGCTATTATTATAGGTATATAGATATGCATAACAGTTTGCAAATTCGATAAAATTATAATGGTAATGGAAAATTTTGATATTGAATACAAAGATAATGAATATTTTGAGATAGTTATTTCTAAGATATATTCCAATAAAAGGATAGACCGATTACTCACAGATGTAATTGAAGGAGTCTCGCGTTCAAGGTTGAAAAAGCTAATCGATGCTGAGTTTATTTGTTTGAACGGAGAACCCACTGAACCGAGCCATATTACAAGAATTGGTGAAATTATACAGATTCGTTTACCAGAACCCGAGGTTATCAATTTAAAACCCCAGGAAATACCGTTTGATCAAATTTATGAGGATGATAATCTTTTAGTTATCAACAAAAGGGCAAATTTGATAATGCATCCTGGAAATGGAAACTACGAGAATACAATCTTAAATGGGTTGCTTTTCAAGTATCCTGAATCTAGAAAACTGCCACGCGCTGGCATTGTGCATAGGCTAGACAAGGATACGACTGGCCTTGTTGTTGTAGCCAAAAATAGACTTGCATTTGATTCTCTGTCTATGCAAATTTTGAAGAAAAGTGTTCGAAGAAATTACCTGGCACTTGTTTGGGGGAGTTTTACAACAAAGATTGAAATAGAAGGAAAAATTGATAGAGATAGTGCGAACCGATTGCGTTTCATGATTTCAAAAACCGGTAAAGGGAAATTTGCTCATACAACAGTAATTCCCATTGAAACAGGTCACTTGCAAAACCAAAAAGTTTCCCTGGTGAAATGCATTTTAAATACGGGTAGAACACACCAGATTAGAGTACACATGGAGGGTATTGGTCACCCAATCGTAGGAGATGGTGTATACAAACGAGGCGCCCCTAGACATCTTAGAGAAAAAGTTATGCCAAGACAGGCATTACACGCTTTTTCTTTAGCTTTCTATGACCCAATAAAGAAATTCCCAATGACCTTTCAAGTATTTCCGCCACATGATTTAAAAAGACAGATAAGAGAAGCAGGAATATGTCTCCATCGATTGTTGCAATAAAAGATTTTTTCCCTGCTAATGTTAAAGCATTTTATACTACTCGAATTGGTGGGTTTTCAAAACACCCATATTCGTATTTTAATCTTGCTGATAATGTTGGCGACATTGCAGATTCCGTAAAATATAACAGAAAAATTTTATTGAATCATATTAACTGTAAGGTTGTATGGCTTAACCAAATACATAGTAATAAAATAATTGATATCGACTCATTCGGTGAGCAGAAGTTCGTCCATGATATGATAGACTCGCCCGTTGCCGACTCCAGTATTACTTCTAAGGTATGTAGATGTTCAGTTATCCTAACAGCCGACTGCTTACCAATTTTAGTTAGTAGTCAGGAAGGGGACTTAATTGGATCAATACATTGTGGATGGAAAGGATTGTTAAATGGGATTATAGGTGTTTTCTTTAAAAATTTTTTTTTCAAACTTAATAAACTTAATAAGGTAAGCGAAAACACCATATATATTTGGTTAGGACCTTGCATAAGTCAAAAATTTTATGCAGTTGGTGCTGAATTAGAAAACCAATTTGTTGGATCCGAAACAAAATTTAAGGGCGCATTCCTAAAATTTGAAAAACAAACTTTCATGGACCTCAGGTATATAGCAAAATATCAGATAAACGAGGCTCTTAAGCTAAACAAAATTAAAGCTGTATTTCTTTCACACGATATGTGCACTTATAAGAATGAGGACTTATTTTTCTCTCATCGTCGAGAAAATCAAACTGGGAGACACGCCTCGCTTATTTTTAAAAATAAAACTTGATAAACAGACACATATCGAAGTACAGTATTATTTGACTGGATGATTATGAAAAAAAAAAATAAATTACGAGAATTTATAGAACCAAGAGATCTTACCCAAATTCAAGAGAAGTACCTTTCTGAATTTTTCCAAATTTGGTCTGAACCAGAGAAAGCTAAAGAGGTTTTAGCAACCGATCGCCGTTTTTCCTCAAATGATTGGGCAACCGCGGGATTATACTCATCTTTTGCTGCTACTTATTTGCTAAATGCTAAGACACTTTTCGATATGACAGAGAAAATGTATTTGGAAGATGACCAAAGACAAAAGATGAATTTTTTCCTTGATAATTATTTGAGCACGATGTCCCCGGCAAATTTTATGGCAACTAATCCTGAGGTTCAAAAAAAGTTTTTTCAAACAAAAGGAAAAAGCATGATATCCGGTATGGAAAACTTTTTATCTGATATCAGTAAAGGGAAAATTTCTCAAACGGACGAAACTGCTTTCGAAGTTGGGAAAAATTTAGCGGTAACTGAAGGGGCCGTAATATTTGAAAATGATATTTTCCAACTTATTCAGTATAAAAATAAATTTAGCGAAGTAAAGGAAACTCCAATTCTTTTTGTACCTCCTTGTATTAATAAATACTATATTTTAGATTTAACGGAGTCGAACTCGTTGGTTAATTTTGCGTTGGAAAACAAAAATCAGGTTTTCCTTGTATCCTGGAAAAATATTAATGATTCCGAGTGTACATTTACTTGGGATGATTATGTGGAAACTGGAGTCATCAAAGCGATAGATAAGGTACGTGAAATCTCAAATATTGAGAAAATTAATACGCTTGGGTTCTGTATTGGGGGAACTCTTTTGACTTGTGCTGCTGGGGTAATTGCAAAACAAAAAAAAGACACTATCAATTCTATAACGTTGATGGCAAGTCTTTTAGAATTTTCTGACCCAGGAATATTAAAAATCTTTATCGACGAAGCGTCAATCTCATTGAGAGAGAACTCAATCGGACAAAAAGGCGTCATGCCTGGATCGGAACTTGCATCAACTTTTTCATTTTTAAGGCCCGATGATCTTATTTGGAACTACTATGTTTCTAATTATCTCAAAGGAGAGAAACCTATTCCATTCGATCTCCTTTACTGGAATGGGGACAGCGCAAATCTTGCAGGTCCATTTTACTGCTGGTATTTAAAAAACTTTTATTTGGAAGACCGGCTTAAAAAACCAAATAAACTTTCCGTTTGTGGTGAAAAAATTGATTTACGGACAATCACGTGTCCAATTTATGCAATGGGAGCGAAAGAGGATCACATTGTCCCTTGCAAATCAGCCTTTACCTCAGCCAGCCTTTTTGGTGGGAAAATAAGATTTGTACTGGGAGCAAGTGGCCATATTGCCGGATGCATAAATCCTGCTTCTAAAAATAAACGAAGTTATTGGAAAACTAGTGATTACGATACAATTGCCGGCCTAGGGTTTTCTGATTGGAGTGAAAATACAACTGAGGTAAAAGGTAGTTGGTGGATAGATTGGGATATATGGTTAAGTAAAAACAATGGAAAACTGATTCGTCGACAAAAGAAATTAGGGGACAACAACCATAAAGTAATTGAGAAGGCACCAGGGAGATATGTTCGAGAAGTAGCGAAAAAGTTTTAACACTAGTTAGTGAAAGAATATCTATGAAAAAAGAAAAAAAAATTGCATATGTCACCGGAGGGATGGGCGGCATTGGGACAGCAATTTGCAGGAAGCTGTACTCCTTAGACTATGTTGTAATCGCAGGTTGTGGTCCAAATAGAGACTATACTAGTTGGTTGACCAACCAGCGAAACGATGGCTACGATTTTCTGCACAGTGTTGGAAATGTTTCGGATTGGGAATCAACAAAAACTGCATTCGAATATGTACGAGATACTGTAGGTGATGTGGATATTCTAGTAAATAATGCTGGTATTACAAAAGATACCACCTTTGCTAAGATGAGCTTAGAACAGTGGCGTTTGGTACTAGATACTAATTTGAATAGCCTTTTTAATGTTACAAAACAGGTTGTAGATGGAATGATCACAAAAAAATGGGGGCGTATAATCAATATCTCCTCGGTTAATGGGCAAAAAGGTCAATTTGGGCAAACCAATTACTCGACAGCTAAAGCTGGAATCCATGGTTTTTCTATGTCGCTTGCGCAGGAACTTGCTACAAAAGGTGTAACAGTCAATACAGTATCTCCCGGTTATATTGGAACTGAAATGGTAAAAAAAATACGGCCCGATGTATTGGAAAAGATTGTTAATACAATACCAATTAAAAGACTAGGTAACACAGAAGAAATCGCTTCAATAGTTGCCTGGCTTTGTTCTGATGATGGTGCCTTTGCGACAGGCGCTGACTTTTCTTTAAACGGTGGTCTTCACATGGGTTAAAAATATATAATGAATAAAAACACACAGAGACTTATAAAAAAATATCCGAACAGACGACTTTATGACACTCATGCAAGTTCTTACGTAACGCTAGCTGACATTAAAGCATTGGTACTTGAGTGCGAAAACTTCGCTGTCGTTGATGCGAAAACAAATGATGATATTACGCGAACGATACTTCTTCAAATAATTTTGGAAGAGGAATCTGGTGGCATTCCCATGTTTACGGAATCTGTGTTGGCTCAGATAATCCGACTATATGGTAACGCGATGCAAAGCTTTATGGGTTCATTCCTAGAAAAAAATATTCAAATCTTTGCAGAAGCGCAAGAAAAATTTAAAGATAACTCGAAGACATTTTTAGATAATGGCTTTACTCCAAATGAAAAAGTTTCAGAATTTTTTTCCTCTAACCCACAGTCTATCCAAAACTTTTTCGGTGACTATATGGAAAAATCTCGAGAATATTTTTCAAGTATAGAAAAGCAAATGCAGGCGAATTCCGAAATATTTTTCAGAGGTATGGGCGAGAATAAACGACAAAAAAAAGACGGTGATTAGGGGGTTCGAGAGAATCATTTTAAATGGAAAAGAAAAATATTCATTCTGTTGGATTTATTTCTTTGGGTTGCTCAAAAGCTCTTGTTGATACGGAGCAGATAATTAATTTAATAGTCTCTGACGATATTAAAACAACCCCCTACTTTCAAGAGGCAGATTTGGTTGTGGTCAATACATGTGGTTTTATTGATGCTGCAATTAAAGAAAGCTTGGATTCTATTAAAGAAGCAAAAAAAAAAAATGGAAAGGTCATCGTCACTGGTTGTTTAGGCGCAAAAAAAAAATCTGATGGATCGCCATTAATTACTGCAGAAGACCTTGGCGTTTTGGAGGTTACGGGACCGAATGATCCTGCACATACGGCAAGGTTGATTAAAGATCAGCTAAATATAAAGAACCGGTTTGACAGGGATGTTAAAAATAGAAAGAAATTACTTCTTAAAGAGAAGATAACTTCAGATTCTTCCGCTACATCTTCGAGAAATTATCTCCTCACTCCTTCACATTATGCCTATGTAAAAATCTCTGAAGGATGTAATCAATCATGTACTTTCTGTATTATTCCTTCAATGCGCGGGAAACTGGTCTCTCGTAAAGTTAGTGAAATAATCGAGGAGGCAAAGAATCTAGTTTCCAGAGGGGTAAAAGAAATTATTATTATTTCTCAGGATACAGGAGCCTATGGTGCTGACAGCAAGTATCAAACGGAATTTATAAATGGAGCACCTGTCAAAGCTAACCTTTTGGGATTAGTGAAAGAGTTACAAAAGCTTAAGGTTTGGATAAGGTTACATTATATTTATCCTTATAAGAATATTGATGCCTTAATTCCACTCATGAAAAAAAATGAAAACATCAAGGATATTATTCCGTCAAGACAGGGGATTGTTCCATATATCGATATGCCATTTCAACACGCACATCCTGACATTTTAAAAAAAATGAAACGTCCTGGAAAAATGGTGGATATCTTAACTAGGCTTTCAAACTGGAGGAAAACCTGTCCAGATCTCACTATTCGTAGTACCTTTATTGTGGGATTTCCTGGGGAAACTGAGGCTCACTTTGATTATCTGTTACGGTTTTTAACTAAAGCGAAGCTAGACAGGGTTGGCTGTTTCATTTATTCCCCAGTTGCCGGTGCAGAGGCCAATAAATACCAAGATCACGTTCCGGAGGAGGTAAGTCTTGATAGGCAGTCTAGACTACTACAGCATCAAGCTAAAATTTCAAAAAATCAGTTAAAAAGATGGAATGGAAAACGAGTAGAGGTTATCATCGAAGGTGTAGACAGTGAAAAAAAAGTTTTAACCGGAAGAGGACCTGCGGATTCACCGGAAATTGACGGTATTGTTCATGTTTACCCAGATCAGGAAAAATTCTCTCGTGTAGAGATCGGAAATTTCTCTCTTGTAGAAATTATAGGCAATAATGAACATGACCTCATTGCAAAAATTGTTAGTAACTAGCTTTAAGAGGGATTTGTATGAATGATGTATTTGTGTTGAGCGCAGTTAGGTCTGCAATTGGCTCCTTTGATGGAAGCCTTTCGATGCTAGAGCCAATAGATTTAGGCACAACGGTAATGAGAGAGGCAATTAATAGAAGTGCAGTGAACCCTGCGCTGATTGGTTCTTCGGTTGTAGGAAATTGTATTCCTACTGAAAGTAGATCTCCGTATGTGGCTCGAGTTATTTCGATTAATGCGGGCCTTGCCCATGATTCTTCCGCATTAACCGTTAATCGGCTATGTGGTTCAGCTATGCAAGCTGTTATATCGATAGCACAGAGTATCAAGCTAGGCGATACTCCCTTTGGAATTGGTGGTGGGGTAGAAGTAATGTCAAAGGGAGGTTTTTTGAGTTCTGATCTGCGTTCTGGAAGGCGAATGGGCAACACAAGTATGATAGATATGATGGTCGCTGTGCTTACAGATCCCTTCGGAGTTGGTCATATGGGTGTAACCGCTGAAAACTTAGCAAAAAAATGGAACATAACTAGGAAGATGCAAGATGAATTTGCGCTCACCTCCCAGACTCGAGCAAAAAATGCAATAGAGTCAGGAAGATTTAATGACCAAATTGTTCCAATAAGCATCAAAAAGAAACGTGAAAACGTTATTTTCAACATAGATGAACATCCTCGCTTAACAACTGCGGAGAAACTTGCAACTATGAAGGCAGCTTTTTTGCGGGATAAAGGGACCGTTACCGCAGGAAACGCTAGTGGAATTAATGATGGTGCATCCTTCATCGTGATGGGTAGTGAAGAAGCAACAAAGAAAGAGGATGTACAACCTTTAGCACGCCTAGTCAGTTACGCCATATCTGGTGTTCCAAATGATGTTATGGGAGAAGGTCCTATTCCGGCTACTAAGGTGGCTCTAAAAAAAGCGGGGCTAAAATTAAAAGATATTGATGTTATCGAATCAAACGAAGCATTCGCTGCGCAGGCTTTAGCTGTTCAAAAAGGACTGGAACTGGATTCCTCTATAACTAATGTAAATGGAGGAGCTATAGCATTAGGACACCCTGTAGGAGCAACAGGTGCTGTTTTAATTACCAAAGCGTTATATGAATTAAAAAGGATTAAGGGAAAATATGCTCTTGCTACAATGTGTATTGGTGGCGGACAGGGAATAACAACTATTTTCGAGAATGTTTAAAGGTACTGGCACCAAATGTTATTTTTTTTTGTTAGGAACATTTTAAAATCGACAGAGTATGGCTAGACCGGCAGAAGCAATTCAACAATTTAGTTTACGATCAGTTGCCTTTTTTTTGCCATTTACCATGACCTTTGTCTACCCCTTCTGTTTACTCCTCTTTATCACAGAGATTTTTCAAAAAGATTTTCTTCTTAGACTGAAATCACAGGTCTTTTCCCCCTTTGTGATTGCGTTTATTTTGTTTTTTATCGCTCATCTAATAGGGATGGCATGGACCTCGGATGTCGAAGCAGGGCTAGATTCTCTAGGAAGATTAATACCATATTTATTTTTCGGTATTTTCTGGGTTGCTGCCAAATACGAACATCAAGAATCTTACATAAATAGTTTTGTTTCTGGATTATTTTTATGTAGCATATTAGCCCACTACAATTATTTATATTTTTTATTTCCAGAAATACTTCCCGAAGGCATTCTTAGTGGAAAGCGCAATGGAATGGAAACAGCTCCTTTTTTATCTCATGTTATGTATTCCCCTATTTTGGCCATAGGCGTATATCTTGTCTTGCGACAATTATTAATACCAACAGACATTTTTAAGATTAGAGTTTTCCTTATGAGGATTATTATATTCTTAGCGTTGCTATCTAATCTATTAATTTCTACGGGAAGAGCTGGGTTTCTATTATTTCTGATTTTATTTATCTGTTTAATGATTGAGTCGAGCAGATCACTAGCACGTGGATTCATAAAAATTCTGTTAATCGTTCCGGCTACTTGCTTACTAGTCTATCACATACCTGATGTGCAAGTTAGAATTGATGCAGGAATTAACGATATTCTCACATTCGACAAAGATGTACATTCGTCCCTAGGGTTAAGATATGTGTTTTCTCTTCATGCATACGAAATGTTTTTAGCAAACCCATTTTTCGGCGTGGGTACAGGAGATTTTATGCAGGATTATCCTAACTATGTAATTTCGTCTTACGCAAATCTTCCATATACAAATAATCCTCATAATCAATATTTTATGATCCTTGCGACTCTAGGGTTATTCGGTGCAATAATTATGTTAAACCTACTAGTAAAGTCTTTCCAATATGGAGACCACCGTGCTCGATCTATATTAATAGGGTTTATTGTGATCTCATTTTTTGAAAGTTATTTATGGCGCTCGAATACCACAATGATGTTTATGTTTTTTATGGCTATATTTTGTCAGCGGCGCTCTTTTTTATTTGCATCAATAAAATAAGTTTTTGACGGATGTTTGTGGATAAAACAGGAAGCAAGAAATATTGTATTTCATCCGGTGCAATTATCAAGGATGCTATAAAAACATTAAATGCGCAAAAAGGTAAAATTGTAATTGTCCTTAACTCGGAGAATGTTGTCCTGGGCACTATTACCGATGGCGATATCCGAAGAGCGTTATTAAATGGCATAACTGTTGACTATCCTGTTGAAAATGTAATGAATCAAGATTATGTATTTGTAAAGGAGGAAAATTATTCAGAACGAAGTGTTCGCGAACTATTTATTAAGCATTCTATAAAACAACTACCTATTCTAGATGCTAAAAAAAATTTAGTTTCTATTATTTTTACTGATGATATCAAAGCAGAAGCAAATACAAAAGGAAATTATGTTGTCATCATGGCAGGAGGCATGGGTAGAAGGTTAGGAGAAATTACAAACGAATGTCCGAAGCCAATGCTTCTAGTAAACAATAAACCTATAATAGAACATATTATCGATAGACTGCGGTCATATGGTTTCACAAAATATTATATTACTGTCAATTACCTTAAAGAAAAAATTAAATCTTATTTAGGAAATGGCAAAAATAAAGGAATAGATATTCAATATATTGAAGAAGAACAATTTCTCGGAACAGCAGGTTCTCTATCGCTTCTAGAGTTTGATACCAATCTTCCGGTCATCGTGCTGAATGGGGATGTTTTGACTATGGTAGACTTTGATGAGTTAATGCACTATTTTGAAACATCAAAGACTTTTGGAACAGTATGTGCAAGAGAGCATTCTATTAATATTCCGTACGGGGTTATTCAGGCAGATAAAAATGATGTTACCAAGATATTAGAAAAGCCTGATCACTCATGTTATGTAAATGCAGGTATTTACGTTTTTAACCCAGCTTTCAAAAACTTTCTCGACAAGGGCGTTTATTGTGATATGCCTACGCTGATTAATGAACTAGTCAAAAAAAAATGTAAGATTAATTATTTTCCGATTCATGAATATTGGGTAGATGTTGGAGTCCCTGAAACTCTTATAAAAGCTAATGACGAGTGGGATACCTAGACCGAGCTATGAAAACAACGAAAACCTATTGTTTTATATTTGCACGTGCTGGTTCAAAGGGATTGCCTAATAAAAACTTACGGTTATTGGCCGGGAAGCCATTACTTAGTTACCCAATCCATCTTGCAAAAACATTGCCTTTCATCGATAAAGTTTTTGTATCTACTGATAGTCCTGAGGCGATGGATATAGCAAAAAAAAATAATGTGACAGTGATACCAAGACCTCAAGAATTAGCCTCAGATAATGCAAATGAATTTGATGCATGGAAACATGCTATTTCGTGGGTAGTTGACAATGTTGGGCATTTTGATAATTTCGTGAGTTTGCCATGTACAGCTCCCTTAAGAACAAAATCTTCGGTCTCCCA
>JAOINQ010000066.1 GCA_028139685.1 Betaproteobacteria bacterium | reverse complement strand
ACAGGTTACTCATATCATAATCAACAGCTGTCTCTAAATCCTTGAGTAACTCTTTTTTTGAAACATTCAACAACCGGAGCTTTAACCTCGGACCAGTCTCCGTTCCAAAAACCATATCTCTTAGTCCTGTCCACGCCGCTTCAAGATCTTGAAAATTCGGATTGTGCATAATCGCATTCAAATGGTCCGTCAAAAGAGAATCTATAGCTGCAATCCTGTCGTTTATCATTGCTACAACATCCTTATCAGGACTGAATTTCATCCCTTCATCAAGAAGTTCTGTAGCGAACTGTCCCAACATTAATTTGGCGTAAGACTCTTGCGAGGGATTATTTATCATGCCTCCTTCTTCAATTATTCGCTCAACTAGAGACAAGTCAGTCTTAACACCTTCTCCTTTTCCACTATCAGCCATTTTTTTACCCCTAATATTTCAATTAATGTTTACTTCTTCCCGGCATCCGATGACTTTTTGCTCCCAGTTTCGTTTTCGCCAGACGAGTTATCGGTCTCCGGTAGTGCCTCCGTTTTGAGCTTTTTAACCTCATCCTTACTAGCAGCAATTTCAGAAAGAACGGTGTTAAGTTCGTCATTTCCATCTAGCTTGGCAACTAAATCCCTTAGATATTGCCTAGCAAGAAGTAGTTTCTCCAATCTAGGGACTTGTTTAACAAGGCTTTCCGGATGGAAATCGTCAAACTTTCGAAACTCCAAGTCAATATTTAACTCCCCATCCCCCTTTAACACATCTGGTATCTTGACTCCCAACTTTGGGGATATCTTCGCCATGACTTCATTAAAATTGTCCCGGTCGATCTCAACAAATCTTCTATCCCGCAGTTTCGGCTGTAAATCCTGGTCTCCCGACAGATCTGCTAATAGCCCTACCACAAAGGGTAGTTCTTTTTTCTCTATCGCATCGCCGATTTCTACATCGTATGTAATTTGCACTCTTGGTGGCCGGTTTCTACCTACCCATTTTTGCAGACTATCAGCCATTCAGACCCTCCATTCATTTTTTATACTTTAGTATATATTATTATCATACTTTAGTTTAATTTCAAGGTTTTTTTTACTTTAATTTTTTCAACAACTTATCAGCCATTACAGTTGCTAATCTGCTCCTCATTTTTACAACTGCAAGACGCTCTTGCTCTCCATGAGCCAAACGTTCTATAGTTTTGACCAAATCCTTTCTGCACGAATTTATTTTTTCTTGGGTTAAAGTGAGCTGCTTACGTAAATCCTCCCTCTTTTTTACCTCGGAAGATAATTGATCAAATGCATCTGCAACGCTTTCCCATGGTGACCCTGTAGTCTGAGGAGACTCTTTGTACAAGTCAGAAAATAAATCTGACAAGCTCGTGCCAAGCTGATCCAATTGCTTTACTGCACCGTTGTCCTTTTTGGTATTATTAGCCTGACTGCCAAGAGCGGAGTCAACAAGAAGATTGGTTTGAGCCACCTTTCTGGCAAGTGAATTTATGCTAGCATTTTCACCAATATCAGCTAGGTCCTGCTCTAGAAAGTCTTCTTCTAAATCCTCACTTTTTTCCATACCCTCACCTTGGGTACTTGAAATTGGCTCATACTCATCTGAAAAAAAATCATCCTCTTTTGACCCGTCTACTGAGTTTTCTTTTTTTTCCGGCTCAAGCTCTTCCCAACCCTTGTTTGGGATGTAACTACGTAAGCCCTCCATCATCCCCAGAGATGACTCGCGTGCGGTCGAAGTTTTTTCAGGCATTTTAATACTAAAGAGTAGTTATATAAATAGTAATGTTTTCCATACTTTAGTATAATTAAGCATGCAATTTTGTCAACACTTAAGTATTGTTAAATAGTGCCCCATGTTAAATAAGCATAACTTCGACTGGTTGTTTTTTAAATCATCAACACATCCTAACTTCCACCTACTCAACATATTTTTATGTTTATTTTGCGGATTTTCTACAATTACTTTCAATTCTCAAACGATAGATTTTATGCAAGTTTGGACTGGATTAGCAGTATTAACAAGTACAATTGCCATTCTTTTTGCCTCAACTTCTTT
>JAOINQ010000067.1 GCA_028139685.1 Betaproteobacteria bacterium | reverse complement strand
CTATTTTCATACGGATCTGGTTTATGAAAACAACTAAAGTATTCGTCCTACTTATTGTTCCTGTTAATTTTCTAAGAGCCTGAGACATTAAACGGGCGTGCAAACCTGGTAACGAATCTCCCATATCGCCGTCAATTTCTGCCCGGGGAGTTAAAGCGGCCACGGAATCTACCACGACAAGATCTACCGATCCAGATTTTACTAATGCATCTACAATTTCAAGCGCTTGCTCACCAGTATCTGGTTGCGATACGAGTAGTTCATTTAAATCTACGCCAAGTTTTTTTGCGTACTGGGTATCTAACGCATGTTCCGCATCTACAAAAGCGCAAATTCCCCCTATTTTCTGCATCTCGCTAATAACTTGGAGAGTTAGTGTTGTTTTTCCAGACGATTCTGGACCGAAAATTTCAACCACTCTACCTCGTGGAAGACCGCCAACTCCCAACGCTACATCTAAACTCAAAGATCCGGTGGATACTGCTGGTATGTTCTCCACAACTTCCGTTTCACCTAACCTCATTACTGAGCCTTTTCCAAATTGCTTATCTATTTGAGCGAGCGTTGTCGCTAATGCCTTAACTTTCTCAGATAAAGCATTTTGTTTTTTGCCCTGTTTCATACGTAAGTCTCCAAAAAAAAATACTGTATATATCTTCAGTATACTAACTTTTAAGAATTATTCAATTATTCCCTTATTTTTTTCTTGCACTCGCTGAAATAAGTCCCTCAAGAGCTGTTCGAACGGCTAGGTTTCTGATTTGCATTCTGCTACCAGAAAAAGTAGATTTTTTAAAACTTCTCTTTCCGCATGCCTGGAATCCAAACCAAACTAATCCTATTGGTTTTTTTTCACTACCTCCGGTAGGACCCGCAATACCTGTAATCGATGAAAATAGATAAAACTTATTTTTTTCTTCAGGTAGACTTTTCTCCAATCCAGCCAGCATTTGAGAAGCAACTATTTTGCTGACAGAGCCATGAGATTTAACACTATTCAAATCTACTGAGAGCAAAGTTTTTTTGGATAAATTAGAATAACAAACTATCCCGAAGTCGAACCATGCACTACTTCCTGCTAATGAACTCAAAAGACTTGCTAATAGACCACTAGTACAGGATTCTGCGACTACTATTTTTAAACCGTTCTTTCTTGAAAAAAAAGCTAAGCTCAAAACCTTTATTAAAATATTATTTCTTTTCATAGAAATTTTTCATACGCTAGCAAGTTTTGATTTAATCCAAACTGAAAAAAAATAGAAAGAACAAATAATGTTTGAAATGCTGCAACAATATCATCCAACATTATTCCTAATCCCCCACGGACTTTTTTATCAATAATGTTTGTTGGCCATGGTTTTAAAATATCAAAGAATCTAAAAATTACGAATGCTTGTATTTGAATAAATAAATAGCCGTAATTAACAACTTGTACCGTAGATAAACTCTCATCCCAACGAGGCAAAAAAAATAATATCAACCAAAAGGCAACTATTTCATCAATAACTATTTCAGAGGCGTCTTTTTTTTTTAAATGATTTTCAACAAAACCAGAGGTAACAATTCCAACTATAAATGCGGTTAGAATAATTACAAAAAGTACAATATCACCAAATAAATAATCCAATATCAAGAACATAATCCATGCCCAAATAGTCCCAATGGTACCAGGCATAAATTTGGCATAACCAGATCCGAATCCCGTTGCAATAGAATATGAAACGATAGTCTTCATTCTAAGAAAATTAAAAGTGTACATAACCAGACTTTTTTACAAATATGCTATCAAAAGTATTAGTCAGACTTTTTAACCATACCAACCCGTCATCTCTATTATTTTCCCAATGAAAATTTTTTTCACTTGATCTTTCTCGTACTGAACCGATAAGTGTGAGAGGTAAGTTTAGATTTTTTCCAATATCTCGTATTTTAGTTCTTGCGTCCACTGGCGCCGAAAAACATAGTTCGTACTCGTCCCCACTTTGTAATGCAAGCATTACTAAATCCAG
>JAOINQ010000065.1 GCA_028139685.1 Betaproteobacteria bacterium | reverse complement strand
TCCCACAATTCGTTTTTCAAAAACACTGAGAATTTTTCCGAACTCTTCTCTTACTTCAGAAGACAACGTATTGGTTGATTTGTGAACCTTGTTCAGTTCAAGCCAAAGAATCTCGTCCTCGTTTAAAACAGCACTCCAGTTTTTTAATTTAAGATTCTTTAATTCGTCTATCAACATAATTTAACATGAGCAGCTCCGCCCATCCCTCCGCCTATACAAATTGAAACCATACCAGTCTTCAGTTTTTTATTTTTTAATAAGTGAATTATATTTAGCAGGATTCTAGGCCCGCTAGCAGCTACGGGATGTCCTATTGCAATCGCCCCACCAGCTACATTTAAATTCTCATTATCTATTTCTCCAAATGTACTATCAATAGAGAGTTGTTCTCTACAGTAATTTTGATCATTAAGTGCTCTTTGACAACCAAGTACTTGCGCTGCAAAGGCTTCATTTATTTCCCATAAATCTATATCTGATTTTTTCATCTTCTGTTGTTGGAGAATCGGCATAAATGCATGAACCGGACCCAAACCCATCTCTTTCGGGTCTAGTCCTGCCCAATTAATCTGAGTTATTTCAGCCAATGGTTCAGTATTCATTGTTTTTAGTCCTTCCTCAGAGGAAAGAATAAGCATTGATGCACCATCAGTAATCTGTGAACTATTCCCAGCTGTGATATTTCCGTCTGGCCTATCGAACACTGGTTTTAAAGACAGTAACTTTTCTAAACTGATGTCTTCTCGGATACCATCATCTTTGGAATATCCATTCCCATTCGCATCAAAAATAGCATTGATTTGCTGAAAGTGGACAGTTTCTAAATACTGTGTAGCACGTTTGTGGCTTTGTACAGAATATTCATCAATCATTTCTCTCGATAAGCCAAATTTTTTTACAAGATTTTCTGCGGTTTGTCCCATGCCAATCCCTTCAACAGGATCTGTGAGTCCTTTTAATATACCGATAATGGGTTTAAAAAATTGCGGACGAAACTCCAAAAGTTTTTTAATCTTCGCAGTAAGGTTTTTGCTCGAACTTAGTTGGGTAAACCATTTGGTAGCATTCTTTGAATAAATGAATGGAGCTTGAGATAAAGAATCTACCCCTCCACACAAGACCGCATTGCTCCTTCCTAATGAAATTGATTGCAATCCACTATCAATAGCTTGAAGGCCACTAGCACAGTTTCGGTGGACAGTCCAGGCTGGTGTAGAGTTTGCGATTCCAGATCGTAAGCCAATAACCCTTGCAATATTCATTTCGCTTTCACTCGGAGTAGTGCATCCAATGATTACCTCGTCTATAACAGAAGCATCGCAAGTTTGACGTAATAGTAAACTCCTTGCACACTGCACTCCCAATTCTGCTGCTGGAAAAGGCCCAGGCCCCACCTTTGATTGAGCTTTCAAAAAAGGAGTTCTATTACCATCGACTATGTAAATCGGTTTCAGGGTTTTCATATTTTTATGCGTTTTTTTTTGTAGATTTTTGATTAGGTTTTTTTATTTTACTTAAACTATTGTCAAATTCATCGACATGAATAACAACGTTTCTTAATTCATCACGTTTTTTCACGAGAGCTAACTCTTCATCCGAGATAATGCCAAGCTTAAAGCCCTCCTCTGCGATATCCCTAACATTTGCATTTGGGTTATTGACAAAACGTCCTTTTTTTTCAGCCTGTTTAATTTTTTTATCAATTGGTTCACAGGAAATGACAGCCTCAAGAGCTTTTTCAATACAGAATACCGGCTCATATCTTGTCTTACTTTTCAGTACTTTTTCAGGCACAAAAACAGAAGATGTTAAGTTCTCTCGGAGATTTGTTTTTGCAGTGATAAGGCCAGCAATTGCAATAACATCTGTATCTTTTGGCGGTTTTTTGTGAAAACCTAACGGAAATGTTACCAATCTCAGTCCATAACGAATAAAAGGATTAGAAAGATTTGCAAATATATTTGCGAACGATTTTTCAATCTTGTAAAAACATGTCGTCAGCAGATTTTGCCCCATCACGATATTGTTTAAGGCAAGCTGATGCGATGAAAAGGTTTGATAATATATCGCCTAACCTTCCTGAGATTAATTCTTTCCTTTTTAAATTACCCGCCATTGAGAACAAACAAACGTCTGCTACTGTACTGA
>JAOINQ010000064.1 GCA_028139685.1 Betaproteobacteria bacterium | reverse complement strand
CGTTATCGACAGACAATTTAATGACTTTGTTAGAGCCAATTGACAAAGAAAATCCTTCTGGGAAATGGGTCAGATACGAAAATAAATACTTGGCAATAGTGGCTGAGAAGAATGCTGATGATCCAAATCTTCCAATGGGAGAGTGGGAAAGACCATTGAAGCAAACCAATTGGAAACGAGTGGCTGATATTGCTGGAGATTTATTAGAAAAGGAGACCAAGGATTTAGAAATTTGTGTATTTCTAATACAGGGATGGACATCCCTGTATGGTATGAACGGGCTAAGATGTGGGTTATTACTGATGTATCAACTTACCGAAAAATACTGGGATACAATATGGCCGAAATTTGAAAGTTCCGACTCAGATGCAAGAATTTCTCCTTACAAATGGTTGGCAATAAAAGGGCCTGATTTTTTTAAAGACAAAATAGTTTTTCTTCCAAAGAATGAGCAACGGGAATCGAGTCTTACATTTCTGGATAATCTCATGGAAAAGAGTAGTGGTTCTAAGTCAATTACTCTTTCTAATGGTCAAGAGAGTAAAATAATCAAAAAGAGACAATCGGAGATTCGGCTTAATAAAGAAGATACGAATTACTTAAAGGAACTAGAGGCCGATGCGTTGAAGGCAAAAACTATTATAGAAAAGTTAGATTCATTGCTAGAAAAAAAACTAGGGAATGATTCAATTTCATTTTCTAAAATAACTCATTTTATTGAAGAGATCGTATCATTAAAAAAAGAATTACTTCGCGTCAAAGATATAAAGAATAATGAGACGGGAAAAGATAGTTCAAATCAATATAGAAATTCATCTAATATATATAAAGAAGAAGTCACTAATAAGATAGAAAATGAGAGGTTAGAAGAAAGCAATGGGTTAGAAACAGAAAAAAATAACTTGTCTTCAGGTCACAAGGAAGATTCTAGGAATCAGATATATAAGAGTATAGAGGTTCTATCCGAAAAACTAAAAGCGATAGAACCACATAGCCCTTCATCCTATGTCTTGAGACGTGTTTCGACTTGGGAAAATATGACGCTTGAAGAACTTATTGACGACGTAGGAAGATTTGATGGAACCCTTAAGGGAATAGTGTCCAGGTTAGAGAAAAAATGATACTTATAAAATCTAATTATTTTGTGGAACGAATACGATTAGGTTCTCCAGAACGGTAAGGACCATCCTTGTTAGTTCCTATTACGTCATATCTCTTTTTTAATTCTTTCCTATTATCATTAGATAAACTCTCATCCGTTATGCTTTCTTTTTTCTCCAATTCCGTTTTGGTATTTTTCTCACTAGAACTATCTAAGGATTCTAGAGAGCTTCCGTTATTAGTCAATATCGACTCATTATTTTCTGTTTTCCTTACTTTTCCGAGAGATCTGTCCACAATTTGATCGCAACCATTTAATGCAAGAGATGATATAGTAAATATTATTAAAATAAAAATGTTATACCTCATTTTTTTTTCTTATCCATGCGAAGCTTTTTAAATATAAAGAATATAAATACTATTTTTCTTTTATTTCTGATATTAGTTATAGTTTATTTAATAAATAAAGACCTAACAGGAAATGAGCACCGTCTTGATCTTTTAAGCACAGCATACCAGAAAACAGCTAGTCAACAAAAATATAATTATCTTATTGAAAATAAATTTGAAGAATCAAACAACATATCTGACAGTGAAATTTTATGTTCTTCATTCCGGGAAGTCGAAGCAAAGAAAATTAACTGTATCAATGGTGAACTTATAAATAGAAATTTTCAAGATTTTGGTCATGAAAAGTATAAAAATTATCTTACAGGTATATTCTGGAATCAGGATGAACATAAGTATTCCGGGGATCCTTATTATGAAGTATGGGATCGGATTTACCAGAAAAAGAAAGAAAAGTTAGAATTTTTGATTTCTCTTAAAAATAACCTAGTAGAGATCGCTGATCAAAACAACCATTATCATTTTCTTGCAATAATACTTACTAAACGTACTAATGCCTTAACAGAAAAATTCCAAAAAATTAGAGAGAAACTTTTAGACAATCCAAAAGAAAGGAAGCAGCAGTATCAAAATTTATTTTTAGTATCGCTTGAACTAGATGGAACCATATACTCAAAAGTTACTGGTGAGTTTAAGAAAGTGTCATGGGGTGTGGGAGCTATACTTGAACAAGGAGAAAAATTTGCAGGTACTCACGAAAGAATTACAATATTCAAGAAATATCTCCCGTTGGTTGCCATATTTC
>JAOINQ010000063.1 GCA_028139685.1 Betaproteobacteria bacterium | reverse complement strand
ATCAATATTGGATTTTTTTAACAAATCAATTTGGTTTATTGGAATACCATCAACTCGTTCCATTACAATCACTTCTGATGAGCACAGTTCCCACACCATCTCCGGGATTTTTAATATAGAGCTTTTTGCGAAGTTTCTCTTTATTTTTGATGCATTCCCTGCTTCATACAATAGATCCACTTCATCATGAAGATAAGCGTCGAATTCAGAAACAACCTCAATCGGCCTTAGTCGTTTCGACCCTGGTACAAAAACCTTAATAATCTCAGCAAAAAGATAGAGTAACTTCAAGTCACGCTCAATATTCTGTAATACATTCGGCCTAAGAACCTTAACAGCAACTGGGTTGTTATCCTTTTTGAGTTTTGCTAGATGGACTTGCGCGACTGAAGCACTCGCTATAGGAGTTAATGAGAACTCGGAGAATAGATTATCTAATTGCTGTTTGAAGGATTTCTCAATAATTGATACCGCAATTTCTCCGGAAAAAGGCTTAACTTTATCTTGAAGAAAAGCTAGTTCATCAGCCAATTCATCGTAAAGGATATCTCGTCTGGTTGATAGTAGTTGCCCAAATTTTACGAACAGAGGACCGAGATTTTCTAACGCTAATCTAAGCCGTTTTTCCCTTGAAAAATGTTTGTATTTATTTCCACTAAGTATGCCAAGAAGAAATGCAATAAATTTGATGAAGAAAGGCGAATTTGTTCCTGTAAAATCAGCAAGATTGAAACTTCTAAACACCCATAAGATTTTACATATTCTTAATATATTTGACATGGAGCAACGTTAATTATGAAAGTTAAAAAATATTTTTCTAAGAACTAATACGTGCACTAACTGAACTACGGAAAAATTTTACTCGGGCACTTTGTTTTACTTATATCATCGTGGTAAGCGTTATTATGGATATTTGTCTCAGTAGTAGTAGATAATTATATGTCCATTTTTATTCAATATCACAGAATCTCCTGAAGTGTCTTATACTACCTCGAAAGTTTAGTGTCTTAATTTGAAATGATACGTTAATTAAAGAAATTATTTCCATGACACAAGTTCAATCCCGACAGCATCACAATTTTCGTAAGCATTCTTCTTGGCGATTTTTATTCTTGTAGCTGTCACATTTCTTTGTTTTATGCAAAAACTCGAAATTTCATTTATGAGAGTTTCCTGCAGATAAAAGTGTTTTCTATTAACAATTTTTTGTATGCCTTCTCTGATAGTGTCATAATCAAGAACCTCATTGATAGAGTCTTTTTTAGGAGAAGCCGATGATAGCGGGAAATACATTTCGATACAAATTATTACTGATTGCTTTTTCCGCATTTCATGCTCATGAATTCCAATAGAAGTTTGAAATTCTAATTTATCAAAGAATATGCACAAATGATTGGAAAGCTTTGGATGATTTATTAGACTCATTAAACTGTAAACATCACGTCTCTACTTGAAGGTGCAAGATGTTGTCCTCCGTCAACAATTAAATCTATACCGGTAATCGCAGGATTCGCCTCTAACCAAATAACAGCGCTGGCTATATCTTCAGGAAGGCTTGAGCGCCCTAGTGGAGTTTTTTTGTGCCCGTTGTCGAAGTTTACTTTACTCTGATGTTCTGACTGCAAAGTAATTCCGGGAGAAATTGAAACTATTCTAAGTGTTGATGCCATCTCAAGGGCCATCAGTTTTGTTGCCTGATATAGAGCGTATTTAGAAAGCGTGTACGAGAAAAAATCCGGATTAGGATTCGAGATTTTTTGATCCAAAATATTTATCACCAATGATTTTTTGGAATGGGTTTTATTTATGTCGAATAGTGCCCTAGTAAATAATATGGGGGCAACACAATTGCAGTTATAGGCAGAAATCAAATTCTTATTTGAGATCGACTTTGGGCAATCATATAGAAATTCCGAAGCATTGTTCACAAGTAGATCCACCGATCCTAATTCAGAAAAAATTTCTTCGAGAATTTTTTTGTATTCCTTCTCATTCTCCAAAGGGAAGCTAGCTTTAAAGATCTTTGCTTTAACACCCATTTTTACAATTTCTGCTTTCAACTCTTTTGCTTCTTGATAAGATTGATTATAGTGGATTACAATATTCCATCCACCGGCCGCGAGCTTTTTACACAACTCTTTTCCAATCCGTTTTGCTCCTCCAGTTATAATGCATGTTTTATTCATTATTTTTAGTTTACATGTAAAAATTTACAAACAATATGGTTTTAGAAAATTTAAAGAATTTTATTAAAAAAAAGGGGGGATGGATTCCTTTTG
>JAOINQ010000061.1 GCA_028139685.1 Betaproteobacteria bacterium | reverse complement strand
AAAGAATTGTAATGAGCAACATATCTTTTGTTTGGTTATTTTTAATCATCTTTATATCTTTGATGATTTTTTCATTATCCATCTTTTTCAGCTTAAAAAAACAAGAAAAGAAGATAGATTTTACCCTTAGCAAAAAAAAGATCAGGGAGATATTTAAAAAGGGGGTTAGAGCATCCGAAAGAACTTTGTTTCCCGGAGCGAAGAAATACGAGTATCCATGGATTGTATTATTAAATGAGGGGAAAGAGGATGATCGTGTTCCAATTGAGTCAATCAATCTTATGCGATCTAGGGCTTCGAAGAATCTTGATGGTAGTAAGAGTTTTTATTGGCATTATTTTAGTAAAGGATTAGTGCTGGAATTTTCATCAAGTGCGCTAAGAGAGCAAGATGAATCAGTAAAAGAGGACATTAAATGGACAGAATTTCTAAAGCTTTGTAATCAGTATAGGCCCAGAAGACCTATCGATTCTATTGTTATTAGTGTTCCTGCTAAACTACTTTCTGAGTCTGTCAGCGAAAAATCAGCTAAAACACAATTACTGAACCTTGCAAAAGTCACTAGCCAGAGAATATGGATGGTGCAAAACAGTTTTTCAGTTAGGGTGCCGGTTTATGTAATTATTTCCGGATGCGAGGATATTCCGGGCTTTGAGTCTTTTGCGAAGAGCCTACCCGAATCTATGCGAGATAGTATTCTAGGGTGGTCTAATCCGCATGATCTCTCTTCCATATTTTTAAAAGAGTGGGTTGTTCAAGCAATCAACGGAATTAGTGAAACAGTTGCTAAATTAGTGATAGATGTGGCAACCTCCGCCACGAAGAAAAAAAATAGGGTAAGTGAGTTCCTCTTACCTCTAGAGATCAACAATTTACAAGAAGGGCTGACGGACTATACGGAGGCACTCGTAGAGTCTAGTGGGTTCTATGAACCATTCTTCTTTCGAGGAATATACATGGTGACAAACCATGAAAAACCGAGCTTTTGTAAGGATCTTTTTGAGAAAAAAATTGTTGGTGAGTTGGGATTACTAAGACCATCAAATAATCAAAGATTTAGGAACTCATCTCCTAACAGATTTTTGAAGTGGATATTTTTCTCGTTCATCTCTCTTTGGTCGATTGGGCTGGTTTTTTCCGCAATAAAGGGTCACCAAATCGTAACACGTCTCACGGAGGGAATCTCAGGATTAAACGAGGATGCTAAGCAAAGGTATGAGGCGAGTAAGTTAGGAAATACTTTGGACTTCGATTGGTATAGGAATACGGCCGTAGCTTTGATTATCGGACTAGAGGAGTTAGATAGGATACGATTCAAAGGCAAGTTAAATGAATACGGTACAGTTTTTATGCCAGGATCATTACCAATTTTCGATGATGTATTTTTAAGAGCTAATGTTAGAGTGAAGGAAGGATTTGGGGAATTGGTTGTAAATACCTTTAAAAGGTCGCTTGAGTTAAAGACAGCTGATTTAACAGGATTTGCCTATGATACTGTAACCGGTAAGCTGCTATACAGAGATAATGCTTGTAAAGCACCGGTAACTGATAACGGTAAGTTATCTCCTTCTGAAGGTAGATCACTAATACTCTCTGATTCACCAAATTTTATAGCATTAGAAAATTTTTTAGTTAGAGCAAAAGAAATAGAAAGAGCGGTTCTGGCAATGAACCGTTTGCGATATTCTGGGAGAACCAGTAATGATGACTTCCGATACTTAGCAAGCTTCGCGTTAGAAGCGGATTTATACGGAGATTTATCGGGTGTAACTACATTATTCAGTAAGACGGTTAATAGAAATGCAGAGGTCCTAGATCCTGCTATTTTTTCAAAAGCTTTAACATGTTCCCTTACCGAGGGAGTTATTAGTTTAACCGATGAGTTATTTACCTATAACCCGTTACTTGAGGACGAAAGAAAAATAGTTGAGGCACAGGAAAAGTACTTAAGGGCAGATTACATAAAACTTAGCGGCGAAGAAATTATTAATCTTCTTAACGATATTCTTTTCAATATTAAAGACCAGGAAATACTTTTAGCAAAGGGTGGAGGCTTATGGATGCTTCAGGAGCAGCTAAATTTAGGAGACAGATACGAAGAGTTTTTACAGGAGGTAAAAGACAATTCTCTTCTAGGTCCCAATCTATCATCTAATATTGAGCTTAAGTTAAATAAAGATTTTGCAAAATTACGAGTAAATTATGAATCTTTAGTTTTTGAAAGAGGAACAGAGGAGGGTATTGAGGTAGGTCGAAATGAAGATGGAAAAAAAATACTTACCACTTCTGAAAGGAGAAAAAATTTACAGAAAGCAATTGAGGTCTTGTTATCCGATCCGATTATGTCAATCTCTAATGATTCTCAATTAAAGATTGATCGGGAGAGACCTTTTATTAAATGGAAACTTCATTCTTTGGATGATGCATTGGCTTTAAGAGAATATAGACAGAAATATTTGGATAAGGACTTGATACTTTTTCCAAAAGAGTACAGGAAACGCATTATAGAGACTATCGAT
>JAOINQ010000062.1 GCA_028139685.1 Betaproteobacteria bacterium | reverse complement strand
GCTGGAAATCTCGCAAAAGGCAGGGGTAGACGGAAAGTTATTTGGTTCGGTGACTAATCAGGATATTGTCGAGAAACTTGGTAAGGATGGTATCGAAATAACTAAGTCGCAAGTAAACATGCTTGAAGGTCCAATAAAGTCAGCTGGAGATCACTTGATACGTGTATCACCGCATAGCGAAGTTGTAGTGGAATTCACTATTAAAGTTGTGCCAGAAATGTCTGATAAATAACTTTACAGTGGAGCTTTGTTTTGGAAAATAAAGCAACTCCTACTTCTTTTAAATTACCGCCTAACTCATCGGAAGCAGAATCAGCAGTGGTTGGTGCGTTGCTATTGGATAATTCGGCATGGGAAAAGATAGGAGATGTTTTATCCTCTTCGGATTTTTATCAATCCGAGCACCGTATAATTTTCGAGAGTATTGTCAGATTAATAGACGAGAACAAGCCGGCAGATGTCGTCACCGTATATCAATCATTAAAATCACAGGGAGTTGATGAACAATGCGGCGGAATTGCATATCTTAATAGGCTTGCTCAAGCGACTCCAGGTATTGCGCATGCAGTTCAGTACGCAAGAATAGTCAGAGACCAGTCGATCCTTCGCAGTCTATTAACAGCCAGTGAGGATATTGCACAAATGGCCCTTGTCCCGGGAGCAAAAACTACTGGTTTGATTCTTGATGATGCAGAGGCAAAAATATTTAGGATAAGTGAAAACAGAAATCGCACAGCAAATGGCTTACTTGATTTCGATCGATTACTAAAAAACGTTATAAAAAATATTGATGAGCTTTACAACAATCCAAATCCTTCAGATGTAACTGGCAAACCTAGTGGCTTTATAGATCTAGATCAAAAAACTGCGGGAATGCATGACGGTGAGTTAACTATTATTGCCGGTCGACCAAGCATGGGCAAAACATCAATGGCGCTAAACATTGCGGAACATGTTGCCGTGGACTGTGGCTTACCAGTGGCTATCTTTTCTATGGAAATGAGTGCCGAGCAGTTAGTTTTAAGAATGCTTTGCTCACAAGGAAAGGTTGATTCTCAAAAAGTTAGAACTGGCAAACTGAGTCAAGATGAGTGGGATAGATTGATGCTTTGTATGAATAAATTAACAAACATCGGCGTACACATAGACGAGACTCCTGGTTTGAATCCTCTAGAACTCCGTTCGAAAGCTCGCAGACTTTCGAAAATGACAGGTGGATTAGCGCTCATCGTTATTGATTATATCCAATTAATGTCTGCCAATGCTGGGGGAGAAAACAGAACAACGGAAATTTCAGAAATTACTCGTTCTTTGAAAAGTCTGTCAAAGGAACTAAGTTGTCCAGTCCTTGCATTATCACAGTTAAATCGAACTGTTGAGCAACGAACGGATAAGCGCCCGGTAATGTCTGACCTTAGAGAAAGCGGGTCTATTGAGCAGGATGCCGATGTAATTTTATTTATTTACAGGGATGAAGTATACCGACCCGATAGTCCAGATAAGGGTACCGCAGAAATCATTATTAGCAAACAAAGAAATGGTCCGACTGGCACTGTAAGACTTACATTTTTGGGCAAGTACACAAAATTTGAAAACTTTGCTAATTAATTGTGTTGAATCCACTCACTCCATGAGCCTACGTATAAATTACTTCCGACTAATTGAGCTATTTCCATGGAAATTAGATTGTGACAAGCCGTTATCCCAGACCCGCACATATGAACCACGCTAGCTGGATTCGTGTAATTTAAAACTTCTAGAAATTCCTTTTTCAACTTTTCAGGTGATTTGAAATAACCGTTTTCTTCAAGATTATCAACATAGGGTCTATTGAGAGCTCCAGCAATGTGGCCTGCTTTCAAATCTAACGGTTCGACTTCCCCCTTAAAGCGTTCTGGCATCCTAGCATCAATCAATACCGCCACTTCATGATTTTTCTCAGAATTTATCCAGGCAGAGATTTCAGCCATTTTCCATTGATGAACAAGTCCAGGTTGTTTCTGAATTTGACCTCTTCTTCTTACTGGTTTTGAATTTTCCATATGGTTTCCGGAGTTTTTCCATGCTTTCAACCCGCCGTTCAAAATAGAGATTTTATGATGACCGATCCAATTTAGCATCCACCAAAATCGAGCTGCAAACACTCCTCCATCGTCATCGTAGGCAACGAGATGAGTGTCTGAATTTACTCCATTAACTTGCAGGAAGTTTATGAAGTTCTCTACAGATGGCAAAGGATGACGACCATAAACTTTCTTTGAAATTTTTTCGGGGTCACTCATATCTTTTTCTACATCCGCAAATATTGCGTTAGGAAGGTGGTGGTCTTCGTAAAGCCGTTTCCCTAATTCTTTATCCTTTAGTGAATGTCGACAATCAACAAATAATATATCCGGCGTAACTTCAGCATGAGTTTCAAACAGAGGGTTCAAAGTATTTTTTCCTCAAGCTTGTAGAACTATTTTCTTTCAAATATCTATAGAATTCAGGTATACCTTTTTCCAAAGTAGGGTGCAGA
>JAOINQ010000060.1 GCA_028139685.1 Betaproteobacteria bacterium | reverse complement strand
GCTTATGATAAGGTGGGAGGTAGATTGCTTTGGAGTGTTTCAAAGAGAACTATGCCTTTAATTTTGCATGCACAGTCGGACATGAGGTTTTCAGGAGATGAGGGTACAGGATTAACAACAAATAAAAAAAACCTCGCTGTCAATTTAGCTGGGGGCGAACTTATTTTTCTGAATTCAAAAACTGGTTCCGTCTTGTGGGAAACAAGATTAGCTTTTCCAAAGGGTCAAAATGAGGTTGAAAGAATTGTTGACTTATTGGGAACACCTTTTTTGGATAACCAGGAGATTTGTACCAGTGTGTATCAGACAAAACTAGCGTGCGTAGACAAAGGAACTGGTGATGTTGAATGGGAATATTCGGAAAAAATATTATCTCCTGGCTTTTTTAAATTTCCGTTTGTTGCAACCGTTGGGTTGAAAGATGAAGTTAAATTGGTTAACAGGGAAGATAACGTTGAGGTCTGGAGAAACGAAGAGCTACGTTATCGTGACTTATCGAAACCAATAATTTGGGATGATTCTGTTTGGATTATTGACACGTTCGGTATTTTGCACGGACTCTCCTTACTGGATGGGAATACGATAGGTAGGTACGACTTAAATCGGAAATCAGATATCGTCAGTTTCATAGTGACTAGATTTGGTTTGTTGATAACTGATGCGGGTGGTTACACAACACTAATCAAAAAACGCGAGTACTGAGTGTTACCTATAGTTCCAATTATAGGTCGACCGAATGTTGGGAAGTCAACCCTTTTTAACCGCCTTACAAAATCACGTGATGCGCTGGTTTATGACAAACCTGGAGTTACGCGAGACCGAAAATATGGGAGATGTACTCTAAATGGTGGGGATTTTTTTGTAATAGATACTGCCGGTATTTTAGGTCAAATTTCAAGTGATTTAGAGAAAAAAATTGATTTGCAAATCCAGCAAGCAATGTTTCAAGGCGATTGTGTAATTTTTTTGGTTGATGGTAGAGCCGGGCTTTGTTCTGCAGACATCGAGATAGCTAGGGAGCTGCGAAAAATAGATAAACTAGTTTTAGTTGGTGTAAACAAATTAGAGGGGATTACTGATGCAATTCATTTAGCTGAGTTTCACGAGCTTGGATTTGAGCGGTTAGTTGCTATCTCTTCCTCTCATGGTGATGGTATTGGTGAGCTGCTGCGAGAAGTAAAAAAGGGTTTGTGTCTAATATCGTCAGTAAATAAATTGAATAAGGGTGAACGCGCAGAAGGTGTTGATAGAATTTCACTTGCGGTTATTGGTAGACCTAATGTTGGAAAATCAACTACTGTTAACAAATTGCTTGGAGAGGAGCGGGTTGTTACTTGCGATATGCCTGGTACTACTCGAGATACGGTAAGAATCCCTTTTTCCTGGAATAGTGGAAGCTATACTTTAGTCGATACAGCGGGAATTCGAAAAAAAACAAAAATATCTGATTTATTAGAAAGGTTTGTGGTCATAAAAACCCTTGAAATTATCAAACAGTCTAATGTCGTAATTCTAGTTTTGGATGGTTCACAAGGCATTACCGATCAAGATTTACACATTGCCTCCCTAGTTCAGTCGTCCGGTTGTGCTTTAGTTGTTGGTGTTAATAAATGGGATAAAGTCAACGTAAATGACAAGTCATTATTTAAACTTAGCATCGACAGGAAACTGAGATTTCTGCACTGGGCTAAAATACATTTTTTTTCTGCTTTTAAGGGTTTTGGTATAAAAGAGCTAATGGCGTCTGTTCGAAATGCTTACAATGCTGCTTTGACAGAAATTTCTACTAGTATGTTGAACTCTACTTTGCGTCAACTCACTTTAAAACATTCACCACCTTTTAGGAGGGGCTTTAGACCGAAATTGAGATATGCTCATCAGGGGGGAAGGAACCCACCGGTTATTGTTATTCATGGTAGTGGTCTCAAGAATCTAAATAAAGATTATGTAAAATATCTGGAAAATGGGTTTAGGCAAGAATGCGGACTGTTTGGAACGCCATTGCGAATCGCCTTGCGAAATTCAACTAATCCGTATTTAAAATCTAAATAGGAGTCAAGTATGCCGGAATTTGATTTAAACTAGGGTATGGAAAAGAAAGAAACAAAACAAGCGAAATTACAAAGTCTCCAAGATCCTTTTTTAAATACTTTACGAAGGGAAAAGGTTCAAGTTTCTGTTTTTTTGGTCAACGGGATAAAGCTGCAGGGTCAAATAGAGTCTTTTGATCAATATGTGATTCTTCTCAAAAGTAGTGTTGTCCAGCTGGTTTACAAACATGCCGTTTCTACAATAGTTCCTGCGAAATCCATTGTTATTAATGAATAATGTTCAAAATCTAAAATTGTTTTATTTTGCCATAGGGTGGGCCTCTGAGTAACGCTCCCGCATACGATCAAAAACTTGCCATAGAAGGGTTAGAGGGAAGAAATAGAGTGGGACTGGTTAGTATTTTGGAAACAAACAATGACCGACCCACAGACAACCAAGAAATGATTTCCCTAGCTCATTCGGCAGGATGTAGCGTGGAATTCGTGCTTGAATCAAAAAAAACTAGAGTGCATTCGTCTTTTTTTCTGTCTAAAGG
>JAOINQ010000006.1 GCA_028139685.1 Betaproteobacteria bacterium | reverse complement strand
GATCTCACAGAGATGGGCTTTCAGCAAGAAGATGCAGCGTAAATTTGCTATTGATTAATTAAACTCAAGAAATGCAGAATTAAGGAGAAATAGATGAACGAAGAGTCCGCAGATGTAAAAATAAAAAAGAATAGGAGACGCATTTTTGATGCGGAATCTTTTGTGCAATATAATCAAGGACAGGTCTTTGTTGGGCGTTCAGTTATAGAAGAGAATAGGGCCCTTGCTCTGAAAAGCTTTGCCTCAGACGCACAAGGAAACAGAGAATTGTTATTGAGGACTGTTGACGATGTTTTGCGTAATCGAGAGGTTATGGTAGAACAACTTAGCCCGGCTACTCCTGAGGAAGAGCGGTTCCAGAACTCCATGAAAAATAGAGTGAAAATAGAGGAGTTAGAGAAACAGGCTGAATTCAATAGGGCTATGTTAGAGATTAACCAGTTGATGGTTGATGCGAATAAGTTGCTTATTGAGATAAACCTCAAGACGCGGCAAACTAATGAGTCCCTCGTAGAGTATTTAGATGATCTTTCAACACTAAACGCGAAATGGTTAGACGGAGACTTGGAAAGTGGTATGAAAGCATCCACTGGTTCTGATAATGATGCAAGAGTATCAGAAAATACTTCCCGCGCTGAAAAAGTTGCAGAATTGGCGCAAGCTAATAGAGAAACTATTAACTCGTTGTATGAAAGGGCTACCCAAAACAGGGGTACGATAATGAGTGAAGCAGAAAAAAGTGCTGAGCTTAGAGAAGAAATTGTTACTTTAAGAGAAAAGATATCAGCCAACCAAAGAAGGGTCGCTGACAAAATTATTGAGTTGTAAGGTTACTGGGCAGGCATAACGCGCTAGTCACAACAGATTCGTAGGGAGAGCCTTCCTCTATTAAAGGATATATTTCTTAAGTTGTGTGGGCGTGTTAAAGTTTCATAACCAATTTAACTTGGGCCAAATGGCGTTAATGGCAACTTGTTAGGTCTGCGCAGGTTGCACGGGATTGCTCGTATTTCTATTAGGAAGATGATCTCAAAGCAGAGAGTATTTGAAATATTAGATGGCTCATCGAAAGATTCTGCCAGCAGAATCTGTGAGCTCGTTATAATTTCGGTTGTTGTTTTAAATGTTTTTGCTGTGCTCCTTGACTCGGTCTCTGAAATACATCAAGAATATAAAAATTTCTTTGCACTATTTGAACTTCTCAGCGTGATTTTCTTCACATTGGAATATTCTCTAAGAGTTTGGTCATACGGAGCTAAATACGACGAAAACAAAGGTGGTGCCTGGAGAGGACGTAAAGAATACATTTTTTCTTTTTACGGATTTATAGACTTTGTGGCAACGATGCCATATTACCTTCAGTTTATATTTCCCGGAATGGATTTGAGGGTCCTACGAGTTTTGCGCATGTTAAGAATTCTTAAGCTGACCCATTATAATTCTGCACTTCAAGATTTATTTATGGCTATAATTGCCGAAAAACGAGCATTTGGTTCTGCTGTTTTCTTAGTAACCATTGCAACGATTGTCTCTGCTTCCTTGATGTATTTTGCTGAAGGCGCCTTGCAACCCGAACATTTCGCATCAATTCCTAAAAGTATTTATTGGGCTGTTATCACAATTAGTACAGGTTACGGTAACGTTGAGCCTGTTACAAATATTGGTTGGGTTATCGCTGCATTGACTGGATTTACTGGCGTTTGTATGGCCGCAATTTTGACTGGTATTGTCGCATCGTCCTTTTCAAATCAGTCCGCTCGTAAACGTGCAGCCTTTGAAGGCCAGCTGAAACTTGTTTTAGTGGATGAGGTAGTGGACGAGTCTGAAAAAAGACTTTTAAGAATGCTACAACAAAAATATAGAATTAGTGACGAGGAAGTTGAAGAGATGTTAAGTAATCTTACCAATGGAGAGATTACAAAGTTATGAGTTCTGTTAATAAATTACAAGTCAAAATTTTTGAGGTATTGGATGGTTCGGAATATTCAAAGGTTAGTCGATTTATAGAATTTTTTATTGTTGCCATAGTTGTTCTTAACGTATTAGTAATCATTCTGGAATCAGTTCAGACGATTAATCAGCAGTTTGGAACGGCTTTTTTTTATTTTGAAGTCTTCAGCGTAATTGTTTTTACCATTGAATACATATTGCGAGTTTGGTCCTACGGAGTGAAATATAAAAAAGACGAAGGGGGTTCATGGAAGGGAAGAAAGGAGTATATTTTTTCGTTTTATGGGTTGATAGATTTTTTTGCGACTGCCCCATTTTACTTACAATTATTATTTCCCGGCTCAGATCTTAGATTTTTGCGTGTTTTCAGATTACTAAGAATTTTTAAGTTATCACGATACAATAGCGCCCTACAAGATCTTGGGGAGGCTGTCGTTGCAGAGCGGGAGTCATTTTACTCTGCTTTTTTCTTATTATTAATTGCTTGTCTTCTTTTCTCTTCACTTTTGTATATAGTTGAGGGGTTACAACAACCTGATGTTTTAGGTTCTATTCCATTAGCAATGAAATGGTTCATAATGACTATTGTTGGAGGTTGGGGAAATGTCGATCCGACTACCGCATTAGGGTCAGTCTTAATAATAATTACTCAGCTTATAGCTATAATGTTGGCTGCAATTCTCACAGGTGTTGTTGCTACGGCATATAATGCCCAGGTTACCCGGCGTGAGGCAAAATACGAAGCACTAGTGAGAGAAGTCTTAGCTGATGGGGTAGTGGATGAAGACGAACAGAAGGAGCTTGACATGCTTAAACAAAAATTTGGGATGAGTGACGAGCAAGTGGAAATGATTGCTGAACAGGTAAGAGTAGAGAATCAAGAAAAAGAAGAAAAGGCACAGCTAGAAAAAAATAAAAAGTAACTTTATAGTTTAGACAATTAAAAGATAATGAAAGAAAAAGCCGAATCTGATAATGAAAATTTAGCAGATGCCTTTAAGCGAGGTGTCGATTATTCTAAAAGGTTTAGAGCCTTTAAGGAAGAGGTACGCGAGGAAAAAAACTGGGGTTTACGCGTTAGAGTAACTGCAATTCTTTTAACCTTAGTAGTTGGTGCGATAGTAGGTCTTGTTGCGTTATCTCTCCTTTCAGTAGTTGAGTTTTTTAATAACTTTTGGAAACCAAAAATCATTACTGATTTTGCTCAGGTAGAGTTTTCCTGGAATATATATCTGGGAATCAGTTTATTAATTTCAGCCTTAATTGCAGGTCAACTTTTGAAACTAATTTCTGACGGTCGTCCGCGAGGCCCAGCAGATCTAATTTTGAGTGCTCAACGAAACGAGCCCCCTGAAATTAAAAATGGTTTCCTTTCAGCTACAGTTGCAATGATCTCACTTTCGGGAGGAAGTTCTGTTGGCATGTTTGGTCCACTTATGCACTTTGGAGGATGTTTCAGTTATTTTGTAAAAAAAAATATAAAACTTATTACAAAACTGCCACTTGAAGTGATTCTAGGAAGTGGCGCAGCAGCTGCTATTGCTGCAGTTTTTTCAGCTCCCATTGGGGCAGCTATTTTTGCTCATGAAGCTATTATTCGTAGGTTCGGTTCGTTTGGAGCAGGTCCTGTAATAGCAGCCGCATTCAGTGCGCATTGGGTTGCTTTACTTTTGATGGGCGAAGCAACACTATTCAATATTACAACATCTCCTGAGATTAATATACGAACTTTATTTGTTGCAATGGGGGTTGGTTTCCTATCCGCCATAATTTCAATAATTTATATAAATTCAGTTACTTACATGCCAAAGCTTGCCAAGAAGGTTAATGTTCCATTATCTTTTAAACCTTTGATTCCGGCTGTATTTTTATTTCTTATATCGCCGATATTTCCTGCCTTGTTGGGACATGGATTATGGACTGTTGATTTGGCGTTGGCAGGCCAGTTTAGTTTAACGTTTTTGATTCTATTAATCTTACTAAAAATATTTTCAACCTCTTTTTGCATCGGTTTCGGTTTTTTTGGAGGGGTCTTTGCACCAGCACTTTTTTTAGGAGTTTTAGTTGGCGGGGTCGTTGATTTAGCCCTTGTTAGTTTAGATTACGGTTCATCGAATTTTGGAATATTAGGAGCTGCCAGCTGTATCGGAGCTGTTATCGGAGCTCCTTTAGCAGCTGTTGTGATTGTTTTCGAACTTACCGGTAGTTACGAATGGTCTGTATTAGCTATGGTCAGCGTGGTTACCTCTCAACAGTTCACTAGAGCGTATGCTGGTAGGTCCCTTTTTGATAGGCAACTCTCGCTTAGAGGTATCAAGCTATCTGACGATCACAAGTAAATGTTATGTGGACAGATTTTTCATAAGCTCTGTTTCTATGCTAATCGTTTCCATCTCAGATAGTAATTTTTCTCTCTTCACTAAAAAGACATCTTCAACTTTTTCCCCGAGCGTGGAGATTTTTGCAGAATGGATTGATATTTTATAAGAGGCTAAAACAGTCGCTACTTTATAAAGCAGCCCAGGGTTGTCTGTAGAGGTAATATTTAAAATATAAAATTCTTCCTTTTCATCGGGGATCAATTCTATTCGAGGAGTTAATGGAAAGTTTCTTTGTCTTCTTGATAGTTTAATGGCATATTCTGGGACAGATATTTCTCTTTCATTGTTCAAAACTTGAACAAATTCGTACTCGCAAGCTTTTTGAACTCTGAGTATATCTTCATTAAGCATAACTGATTGATCGATCAGAAATGTATCAAGAACATAGCCGTGATTAGTTGTGTTTAATTTTGCGTCTAACACCCCAAATCCTCGGTATTGAAAGTAGCCCAAAATATCGGCAAATAGATCTTCTCTATCTTTTCCATATACAACAACTTTCAACCCGATACTATCTTCGGTAGTCTTAAAGAAAACAATATATTTCTCTGTAAGATAATTTTTATAAAGTAGCTCCGAATGCCACACAATCTCTTCCTTTTCATGCCGTAGGAAATATGAAAGATTCAAATATTTTTTAATTTCTTCTCCAGCGTGACCATTGATATTATCTAACTTCCTATTTTTTTCTGCTTGAGCATTCGCCGATGAAATTTCTTCTCCCTCTTCCTTTTTTAGCAAGTAATTATTGGTTTTATAGAAAAGACTTGTTAGAAGTTTCGCCTTCCAATTATTCCATACTTTTGGAGATGTTCCTCTTATATCAGCAACTGTCAGAAGGTAGAGATTAATAAGATTTTCCCGGGATAAGACTTTTGCAGCAAATCGAGTTATTGTTCTTTGATCATCTACATCTTGTTTCTGTGCTACAGAAGACATTGCTAGATGCTCTCTAACTAGAAAACAAATAAGTTCTGTCTCTCTTGTTCCAAGGTTGTATGAGCCAGCAAATTTTTTTACCTCCAGTTCGCCGAGAACTGAGTGATCTCCTCCTCTTCCTTTTGCAATGTCGTGAAATAGCGCGGCTAAATAAAGTTGATAGGGTCTAACTAAAGTAATTAATTCGCTACATAAAGGAAATTCGTGGGTGTGTTCTATTTTTGTAAAACGTTCAAGATTCGCCATGACTTGAAGCGTATGCTGGTCTACTGTGTAAACGTGAAATAAATCATGCTGCATTTGACCGACAATCTTTCTGAAAACCGGCAGCATTCTTCCTAAAATTCCGAGTCTATGCATTAAAGTCAGTGTCTGAACAACCTTTTGCTCTCTTTTAAAGATGTTTAAAAATTCTTTTTTTACTTTTTCTTTTTTGATAAAGTTGTCTGAAATTAACTTCCTACTATTCCAAATTATCCTAGTCGTTTCTGGGCTAAAGCCAGAGACTCCAGGGGTTTCTTGAAATGCCTTAAAGCACTCAAGTATCAAAAATGGATCTTTTTGAAGTTTTTCTTTGTTCTCAAAATCTAGCAGGCCTCTAAATTCCAGGAAGCATGGGTTTACTCTATGGATCCACAATTTTTTTTTAAATTGATCGAATTTTAAATCATTACTTCTAGCCAGTAGTTTGAGTTCAATACTTGCGAGAAACATTTCGAGTATTTGATATATAACTTTTGCTGAATTGAAATAGCTTTGCATCAAACGTTCGCTCGCCCTTCTATTTCCTTCATTCGCAAATCCAAAAGTTGTTGCAACCTTAGATTGCAAGTCAAAGATAAGCCTATCTTCGCACCTGCCGGCGGAAATATGAAGATGTCCTCTTAAAGTTTTTAGTTTTGCCTCATGCCTTTTGAGTTGACTTGTTTCCTCTGTAGTAAGAAGTTCACTAGCTAAGGTTTTTTGCCAATTTAAACTTGCATAAAATTGAGCGCATATCCACTTTATAGTTTGAATATCTCTTAACCCACCTGGGGATTCCTTGATATTAGGTTCTAAATTATAAGGAGTATTTTGATACCTAGCGTGCCGTTTCTGTAATTCTAACAATTTTGCCCTAGTGAAATTGTGTGAATCTATATTATCTCGCCTCTCTTTTTGTAATTGATAAAATAGATCTTTTTCTCCTGCTAAATACCTGATTTCTAATAGATTTGTTGATACTGTCGAGTCAGTTTGGGCGAGTTTTATGGACTCTTTGACGGTTCGAACACTTTGTCCTGCCTCTAATCCGACATCCCAAAGACTAGATACAAATGTGCTAATGGGTTCAAGGTAATTATTTGACGCACTATCGGACGTTAAAATTAGTAAATCTATATCGGAAAAAGGTGCTAATTCACCTCTTCCGTATCCTCCTACGGCAATAAGGCAGGCTTGATTGATACTAAAATGTTTCCAGATGTTTTTTATTATTTCATCGACTTTTTTTGTATACCGGAGCATATTGGACAGCGCACGCGTCTCTTTTTTCCATGGGCCACAAAATTGACTCCTAGCTTGTGTAAGCTCCGATTTGAAGGTATTTAATTCGATGCTCATTTTATTGGAAACATCTTTTCTTTGTCAGGGCTGTGGTCAGAGATTGTCATAACTTCGTAGCCATTTTCGGTAACAAGAACAGTATGTTCCCATTGTGCCGAAAGACTCCTATCTTTAGTAACTATTGTCCACCCATCAGGCATCTCTTTGACATCCCTTTTACCTATATTTATCATAGGCTCTATTGTAAAAGTCATTCCCTTTTTAAGGACTGTGCCAGTTCCGATACTGCCGTAATGCAGAACCTGAGGTGGTTCATGAAATTTTTTTCCTATACCGTGTCCACAAAATTCTCTAACTATTGAATAATTGTGCTTTTCTGCAAACCTTTGAATAGAATGTCCAACATCACCTAAGAATGCGCCAGGTTTAACTACTTTAATTCCCTCCCACATTGCCTCATATGCCACATTTACCAGTCTTTTAGCAGCAATCGAAGGTTTGCCGACAAAAAACATTCGGCTGGTGTCTCCATGGTAGCCGTTTTTTATTACCGTAACGTCTATGTTAAGGATGTCTCCGTCCTTAAGTTTTTTTGGCCCTGGAATGCCATGGCAAATTTGATGATTCACGGAGGTGCATATAGATTTCGGAAAAGGTTTGTGACCGGGAGGTGCGTAGTTTAGAGGTGCTGGAATGACTTTCTGAACATCCACCATGTAGTTGTGGCAAAGCCTGTCAAGTTCTTCAGTTGTAGCTCCTGAGCATACATAAGGTGTTATGAAATCTAGAACCTCAGACGCAAGCCGTCCAGAATCACGCATTAATTCTATTTCTTCATCAGATTTGATTGAAATCGCCATAACTAGTAGAATAATATGTTTTTTAAAACTAATAAACTGGAGCGTTAAATGTCAGTATCAATGAGAGAGATGCTAGAGGCAGGAGTTCATTTTGGTCACCAGACGCGGTTCTGGAATCCCGGCATGGCACCTCATATTTTTGGTCATCGTAATAAGATTCATATTATAAATTTAGAGTCTACCGTTAAAAAAATTTCGGAGGCAGTAAAATTTGTAAAAACCCTCGCGGCAAACAAGGGTGTAATTATGTTTGTAAGTACAAAAAGAGCCTCCCGGGAAATTATCGCTCAGGAAGCAGCCAGATGTAAAATGCCGTACGTGGATCAACGCTGGCTGGGTGGGATGATGACAAATTTTAAAACAGTCAAAGCTTCTATAAATCGATTGAAAGAGATGGAGGCTGTTGTTCTAGAAGGTGGCCTCGAAAATCTTACGAAAAAGGATGCGCTGAACTTTAACAGAAATTTAGACAAACTAAACAAAGGTTTAGGTGGGATAAAGGAGCTATCAGCGCTTCCAGATGCTATTTTTATCATTGATGTTGGATACCACAAGATCGCAGTTCAGGAAGCTAATGCCTTAAATATTCCTGTTGTAGGGGTTGTAGATACGAATAACTCGCCAGCCGGGGTTGATTACGTTATTCCTGGTAATGATGATTCGAGTAGGGCTGTAAAGCTTTATGCAAGGGAAATAGCAGATGCGATTATTGCTGGTCAGAAGAAAGCTATTGAGGAAGTTTTAGATGGTGATGTAGCGGAGACAAGTGGAGAAGAGTTCGTAGAGGTGGGGTCCGATGATTCAAATTAAAGCTTCTGAGGTAAAGGCATTGAGGGACAAAACGGATGCCCCGATGATGGAATGTAAAAAGGCTCTCAGTGAGGCTGGGGGAAATTTTGAAAAGGCTGAAGAAATTTTACGTGTCAAATTGGGTTCTAAGGCTGGTAAGACAGCAGCTAGGATTACCGCAGAAGGTGCTATAGCCATTAACATAACCGGTAAGGTGGGTACTATTATTGAGGTTAATTGTGAGACTGACTTCGTTGCAAAGAACGATGATTTTCTGGATTTTGTTGGGGATTTGTCGAAATTGTTGTCGAGTAACTCTGAGCCAGTTTTAACAGTTGATAGTTTAAAAAAAATGAAACTTACAAATAACGACTCGGTTGAGGATGTAAGAGCTCGGCTTATTGGCAAAATTGGGGAGAATATCTCTATCAGGAGATTTAAGAATTTAGGTGCTGAAGGTACTTTGTACAAATACCTTCATGGAACGAAGATAGGGGTTCTGCTTGATTTAGAGGGCGGTTCAGCCGATGTTGGTAAAGATGTTGCAATGCACGTTGCTGCCATGAAACCGAAGGCGCTAGATATTTCAGGTATTGATCAGAGCTTGTTAGATAAAGAGCAGAGAGTGGCCCGGGAAAAGGCAGTTAAGTCTGGAAAACCGGCTGAAATCATAGAGAAAATGGTCTCGGGGGCGGTAAACAAATATGTCAAGGAAACTTCGTTACTAGGTCAGGTTTTCGTAAAGGCTGAGGATGGAAAACAAACGGTTGCTGAATATCTTAAGAGTAAGGGCGCAACAGTAAAGGCATTTCATTTATTTGTGGTAGGTGATGGATTGGAAAAAAAATCTGAGAATTTTGCAGAAGAGGTTGCTGCCACCCAGGCCGCTTCGAAAGCTTGAGGTAAGTATTATTATTATTGGATAGGACTAGTTGGACTCATACAAAAAACCTTATAAAAGAGTACTGTTGAAACTTTCAGGCGAAGCTTTAATGGGTACAAGTCAGTTTGGTATCAATAAAAAAACAATAGATGCCATAGTGGAAGAGATAAAACAAGTTTACGATTTAGGTGTGGGGTTGGCAATAGTTATCGGTGGAGGAAATATTTTTCGTGGCGTTGCTTTAGGCGCGACAGGGCTTGAGCGTGCTACGGCTGACTACATGGGAATGATAGCAACAATAATGAACGCCATAGCGTTGCAAGATGCTATGCGACAAGCAAAAGTTGAAGCTAAGGTTCAATCTGCAATTCGCATCGATCAAATTGTAGAACCCTATATGCGGCAAAAAGCTATGAAATATTTAAACGAAAAAAAAGTCATAATCTTTGCGGCAGGTACGGGAAATCCTTTTTTTACTACGGATACTGCAGCTGCCCTCAGAGGGGCAGAAATTGGTGCTGAACTTTTGATTAAGGCTACTAGAGTCGATGGCATTTATGAATCTGATCCAGAAGAAAATCCTAACGCTAAAATGTATGATTCAATTTCCTTTGATGAGGTAATTAATAAAAAACTCCGTATTATGGATGCAACTGCGTTTGCTTTGTGTAGGGATCAAAAATTACCAGTCCAGGTAATAAAAATCACAAAACACGGAGCACTTAAAGAGGCCGTAATGGGCAGGAATGAAGGAACGTTTGTTTATAGTGATTAGGTAAGAAAAATGGAACAAAATTTTAGGCAGACAGCCGAGCAAAAGATGAGCAAGGCAATAAATGTTTTGAAAAGCGATTTTGATAAGATCAGAACAGGTAGAGCTCACCCGAGCATCTTAGACCAAATTAACGTTGATTATTACGGAACGATGACGCCCATAAATCAGGTGGCGACAGTAACGCTCTTAGATAGTCAGACATTAAGTGTCGTTCCGTGGGAAAAAAATTTAATTTCATCTATTGAAAGAGCCATTCTTGAGTCAAATATCGGATTGAACCCGTCCTCGGTTGGAGACCTAATAAAAGTTCCAATGCCCCCATTGTCCCAGGAGAGAAGGAAAGAGTTAATAAAAGTTGTAAAAGGGTTTGCTGAGGATTGCAAAGTATCTATAAGGAATATTAGGAGAGAAGCAAACGAAGCTTCCAAAAAAAAGTTGAAAGAAAAGGGAATTTCTTCTGACGAGGACAAGAGGTTTCAGGAGGATATTCAAAAACTGACTAATGCTAATATAAAGAACGTAGATAGCTATTTGGCGGTTAAAGAGCGAGAAATCATGACGGTGTAGGAAGACACCATTGAATTTTGTGAATATGAACACGATCGTAACCGATAAATTTGTAGATTCAAATCAGACGCTAAATCATATTGCGGTAGTAATGGATGGAAACGGCCGCTGGGCCGAGCGCAGAGGTTATGTGAGAAATCAAGGGCATAAAATTGGGGTAAGTTCGTTAAAGCAGTTGGTAAAAAACTGTATTAATGAAAGCATCCAATACCTCACGGTTTTTGCTTTTAGTTCTGAAAATTGGACAAGAACGGATTCTGAGATAGTATTCCTCATGAAATTGTTCGAGCGCACTATAAAAGCCGAATTGCAAGAGCTAACCGAGCAAGGCGTCAGACTGAAATTTGTCGGCAACAATGATAGTCTACCAGGGTCCTTGGTTGGAACAATGCGCGAAGCTGAACAAACGACAAGGTCAAATGACCTCTTGGGTCTGAATGTTTGTTTTAACTATGGGGGAAAGTGGGATATTGTTCAAGGAATTAAAAAACTTTTAGAAAATAATCCTGAAGTGATTAAGGATTGTACGAAATTAACTGAAAAGTCATTTTCACAGTACCTTGCATTAGCTGATATTCCTGAACCAGACCTTTTCATTCGAACAGGTGGAGAGCAGAGACTGAGTAATTTTCTGCTTTGGAACTTAGCCTATACAGAACTTTATTTTACCGATATTTTATGGCCTGATTTTGATAAAGGCGATTTGAAGAAAGCGATTAATTTTTACGTCGGCAGAAAGCGTAAATTTGGAGGCACAGGCGATTTGCGAATTGGTGCTTCTGAAGACGAAAATAATGATCAGCTATCAAACATTTTGTAATTCAAAAATTTCCCCTACTTTTCGATATAAACGGAAAGAAAATTGCTTTTATACAGATTAATTACGGCATTCCTACTAATGTTTTTTGCCGCATTTTTGGCTTTTTATGAAGACGGGTTTCTATTTCCTGTTCTAATACTAGCTTTTCATTCTGGGATTTTCTTGGAATGGCTCTCGCTGCTGAATGCAAGTAGAGTCCAAAAAATGTCTGGACTTATGGCTTTAATTTTAATTTTTCTAACGGTGATTAATGTGAAGTTTTCACAAAATTTACTCTTGGCATTATTGTTTTTTAGTTTCTTTTTTTGGTTATTAGTTTCCCCGGCCGTGGTTCTTGATAAATATCGGACTTCAAAAGGAATGAGTATTATTGTTGCTTTTGTTATGTGTCTTGCCAGTATGATAGCCCTCCATTATGCATTTATTGAAGGTCTTGTGTTCCTGCTATCTATATTAGCCCTTGTTTGGATAATTGATTCCGGTGCTTATTTTGCTGGAAAGGCTTTTGGTTACAGAAAACTTTTCCCAACGGTCAGTCCGAACAAAACCTGGGAAGGTGTTTATGGGGCTCTCTTTATGTATTTTATATACAGCTTATTTATGGTTAAAATTGACGGAACGTGGCAAGAGTTTGCTCTGTCTTATTTCGGAACATGGTGGTTAATCGTTTTGAGCTTAATTATATTTTTTGTTGCAATCTTAGCTGATCTTTTTGAGTCAAAGCTGAAAAGAACCTCGGGGAAAAAAGATTCAGGGAATATCCTACCAGGCCACGGAGGTTTATTTGATAGATTTGATGCTACGCTCGCTGTGGGACCGTTAATTGTTTTTTTTAACATCGTAGGGCCCAGGTTATGAAGAATCTTGCTGTGTTAGGTGCCACAGGTTCTATTGGAAAAAGCACATTAAATTTGGTTAGGAATGATCCAGAGAGCTTTAATGTTTTTTCTTTAATGGCTAATTCGAACCATACTGATATGCAGTCTTTAGTCCATGAATTCTCTCCTAATGTAGTCGTAATGAATGAGTCTTCAGCCGCGAGGAAGTTAAGACAAAACATTAATGTTGAGGTAATGGAGGGTTTTGATGGAATGCATGCCGCTATAACAGACCGACGTGTAGATGTAGTCGTAGCAGGTATAGTGGGTTATGCAGGTTTATCTTCGATATTGCTGGCAATAGAACATGGGAAACAAATCCTATTGGCAAATAAAGAAGCAATTATTTGTGCAGGGTCGTTGATTATAGAAAAAATAAAAACCTCAAAAAGCAAAATTATTCCAATTGATAGTGAACATAATGCAATTTTTCAGTGCTTAGGGAAAGACTATGAATGTTTTAAAAAACCTCGAAATATAAACAAAGTAATCCTTACCGCGTCAGGGGGTCCTTTTAGAAATTGGTCTAATGAACAAATGAAAAACGCTTCAGTTGAAAGTGCATTAAAGCATCCAAATTGGAAAATGGGAAAAAAGATTTCAGTAGATTCTGCTACTATGATGAACAAAGGATTAGAGATTTTAGAAGCTCATTGGCTATTCAAGTTGCAGAACAAAGAAATAGACGTGATAGTTCATCCTGAAAGTATAATACACTCAATGGTTGAGTTTGAAGATAAGTCAACATTGGCTCAGCTTTCAAATCCTGATATGAGCATTCCTATTGCGTTCGGGCTTTCATGGCCTGGTAGAAAATCAAATCAAATAGAGACGATAAATTGGAAAAAAATCAAACAACTTTCTTTTTATCCTGTTGATACTAATAAATTCCCTGCAATTGATATAGCAAGGAATATCTTAGAAGAGGGACCCACTGCTGGAATGATATTAAATACTGCTAATGAGATTGCTGTAAAAGCTTTTTTGTCAAGAAAGATTCATTTTTTAGAAATTACTGATACAGTAGAGAAGATTCTCGAGAAGATGGAAAAAACTTTTTCATTTGAGATAAAATCTTTAGCTGAGCTACATGAATTGCACAAAGATATTCATCGACAGTTTTCTCATTTGTAGATTTGGCCATTATGTCTTTTTTTATACTTCTTATAACTCTTACGGCGTTGATTTTTGTACATGAGTTGGGCCACTTAATGGCGGCCAGATTAATTGGAGTAAAAGTTCGGACGATCTCTATTGGTTTTGGGCGCAGTTTATACAGCTATCATGATAGAACTGGCACATTATGGAAGTTATCTATTTTCCCATTGGGGGGGTTTGTTCAACTAGACGACGACGATAACAACAATTCAGATTTATGCAATCAATCGCCAACAAAGTTTTTTAACTCCTGTTCATTAATTGAGAAATCATTTGTTGCACTAGCTGGTCCTTTTGCAAATATTATCCTCGCGTTCTTGTTGATTTTTTCTGTCACATTTGTAAGTGGATTCAAGTTATTGCCTGTCATAGGGAGCATCGGGAGCAATTTAACTACCGAATTTAATGGGTTAAAAGAAAATGATAAGTTTGTAGCGATCAATGGTTCGAATGTGAATACTTTTAATGAAATCGATAGTTTATTGAAAAGCAAACTACTTCTTGATGAAAAAGTTTCGGTCAAAATAATGAGAGATGATTATTTAATTGAATTTGATTTGAAATTTAATAACGAGACGCGAAAAACAATTATTGACGAGGGAATCGCTAAAGTAGGTTTATCGCCTGGAATTAATGGATTTAGGGTGGAAAATGTTAAAGCTGATTCAATTGGAGAAAAGATAGGTTTCAAAAAAAACGATTTGATTTTTTCGATCAACGGGGAGCTATTAAATACAGTTGAGTCTATATCACACATAACCAATAAATCATCAACACAAGTTTTTTCTGTATCGAGAGACAGAATGGGGGGCATTGAAAAAACCACGAACGTGGAGTTCTTTGTACAGCAAAATGAAAATGAAACTCTTGGATTAGAAATCAGCCCTCATTATACAAATCAGGAAGGCTTGTCCGTATTTGAGTCATTAAAAAAAACAGGAATATTAATAATTTCTTTCGTAACAGATGTTTTTGCGACAGTTGGCAATTTCTTAAGTGGCACCTCAATTGATTTTTCAAGCCCAGTAGAGGCGGGGTCTTTTGTCAGTAAAGGAATTAGTAGTAGCTATTCTGATTATATTTTGACTGTTTCGATTCTCAGTTTAAGCATAGGAGTATTAAACCTAATGCCATTACCAGCGCTAGATGGTGGTAATTGTTTAATTTATTTAATTGAATATATTCGTGGCAAACCATTTAGTACGTTTTTCCTCTCTATTATGCAAAAAATTAGTATTGCTTTTATTTTTTTTGTAGTGATAGTTGTACTACTAATTGACTTAAAAAATTTATTTTGACTGGGTAAATGGAGTAATATATATAACCTGATAGACAGTAATTTAATTGTTTTAAATCGACCATGAAATTTACATTACTTAGTTTTCTTGCTTTTTTCAGCCTTAACTGTTTAGTACTAATTTCTCCAACTATCGCACAAACTTCAGAAAAGGAAGAACTAGTCGGTGAGTTTTCCGTTGTGGTTGAAGATATCAGAGTGGAGGGATTGCAACGAATAGAGCCAGGAACAGTGTTTTCTTTGATAGATATAGAGTTGCAAGAGATTGTTGATAGAAAAAAAGTCTCCGAAGCGATAAAAGTACTTTTTAATAGTGGTTTTTTTGAGGATGTAAAGGTATTTCTTGAGGGGAGTTCATTAATTGTAGAGCTCAAAGAGAGACCTTCTATAGGTTCAATAGACATTTCAGGATCTAAGGAATTCAAGGAAGAAGCACTCCTTGAGGCTTTAAAAAAAATAGGTTTATTCCAATCAGAAATCTTTAACAGGAATCTTCTTGAAAAAGCTGAACAGGCTCTTAAAAACCAGTACCTTTCTCGAGGAAAATATAATGTCAAAATCGAGTCAACGATTAGTCCTTTGCTTAGAAATAGGGTAGCAATCGGCATTGTTATTGAGGAAGGGGACGACGCTAGAATTGAGGAAATCAAAATCTACGGATCAAACGCTTTTGAAGAGAAGGACTTGTTGAACCTTTTTTCTCAGAGAACTAAGAATTGGTTATCCTGGTACACAAAATCAAATCAGTATTCTAGAGAAAAATTAGATGGCGATCTAGAGACACTACGTTCGTATTATCTTGATAGAGGGTATGTAAAATTTGAAATTATCTCCAAGCAGGTATCTCTTTCTCCAGATAGAACAAAGGTCTTTATTTCTGTTTTAATTAATGAAGGGAATATATTTAAAGTTGGTAAGGTTAATATCCTCGGAGACCTTTTAGGCCAATCGGAATATATCAAAAAAAATTTGTTACTAAAAACCGGGGATGTATTTTCAAATATAAATTTGCAAAATAGCTTAAAGATAATTCAAGAAAGGCTTGGTGATTTTGGTTATGCATTTGCACGAGCTTTTCCGGTAACTAGATTTAAGGATGAGTCAAATACAGTAGATTTTGAAATAAATGTCAATTCCGGTAATAGGGTGTACGTCAGAAGAATTAATATTAGTGGAAATGCAAAAACTAGAGATGAGGTTATACGTCGAGAGCTTAGACAGTTAGAAAGTGCTTGGTATGATGCAGAGGCTATTAGATTATCCAGATCAAGAATAGATCGATTGGGTTACTTTCAGTCTGTAGAAGTTAAAACTCTGCCAATTAACGAAGCTCAAGATCAGGTAGACATTGGTATTGAGGTTGAGGAACGACCACTAGGTAGTATCTCAGCAGGATTAGGTTTTTCAAGTTCAGAAAATATAGTTCTGACAGCTGGAATTTCACAAGGAAATTTTCTAGGTTCAGGAACAAATGTGTCCTTCCAGGTTAATACAAGTGACATCTCGCAAACTTATGCCTTTAGCTACACAAATCCGTATTGGACCGACGACGGAGTAAGCCGGACTTTTAACGTCTATACTAGAAAATTTGATGCTAATCAAATTTCGTCTCTAGGAGATTACAAAATTGATTCTAAGGGAGTTGGAATTCGATTTGGTATTCCTTTTACCGAGTTTGATAAAATATTTTTTGGAACAAAATATGAAGCTACTGATATAAACTTAGGGCTCTCGCCGCCACGACGATTTGAAATTTATTGTATTCCGTATTTACCAGATTGCTCTACAAATTCTTTAGTATTGTCATTGGGTTGGATGAGAGATACCAGAGATAATGGCTTAGCACCCAATAAGGGAACATTACAAAGAGCTAATTTCGATTATGCTACACCGATAGGTGAGGTAGAATATGCTAGACTTACTTATGAGATTCAATGGTTCCTCCCGGTTACTAAAAACATCACCTATGCTACGAATGTTGAAACAGGTTACGGTTTGCCACTTGGAGGAACTGAGTATCCAATTTTCAAGAATTTTTATGCAGGGGGTATAGGTTCTCTTAGGGGTTTTGCTAATAGGTCAATCGGTGAAAAAGATGAGGTTGATGGATCTTCTCTCGGTGGAACGAAGAAAGTTGTCATAAACAACGAATTACTCTTCCCTCTGCCGGGTAACACAGGTGATAGGACTATACGTATATTTGGATACTTTGATGCGGGGTCAATTTGGGGAGAGGCGCAGGAATTAAGTTTTGAGGAACTTAGAGCGTCTGTAGGAATAGGCCTCAATTGGTTTTCCCCGGTGGGGCCATTAAAGCTAAGTTTTGGTAAACCGATTAGGAAAAGGGAAGGTGATGAGGTTCAAACAGTTCAGTTCCAACTTGGAACGTCCTTTTAGAAAAACAAAGGGGAAAAAAATGACGTCTAATGTTAAAAATATTAGTTTGAAACTATTTGTCCTGGCCCAACTTGTATTAATGAGTCCAGCCTTGTTCGCTCAAACTAAGTTGGGTTATGTAAAGGTTGATGAAGTGATTAGAAAAGCTAATATTGCAAAGCAAGCTGAGGATAGATTAAAAAAAGAATTTGCGCCTAGGGATAATGAGCTTAAAAAGATGGGGGCTAAATTGAAAAATCTTGCTGGTAAATTTGACAAAGAACAGTCTGTGATGACTAATTCTGATAAACAAAAAGTGCAAAGGGAAATCAGCAACCTAGAAAAGGAAATCCAGAGAAAGCAGAGGCAAGCTAGAGAAGATTTAACGCAAAGAAAGAATGAAGAGCTAGCCGCCGTTGTTGAAAAAGCCCGTGCTGTGATAAAAAAAATTGCTATCGAAGAAAAGTTTGATTTGATTTTGGAAAACTCTGTATATGCCTCTCCTAATATTGATATAACTCAAAAGGTCATTAAAGCTCTCAATGACCAAAAATGAAATATCTGTAAAGGATTTGGTTACGTTGTTTGGCGGTGATTTATATGGAAATGATTCATTGGTTATTAAGGAGTTTAAAGACATTTCAGAAGGGTCTACAAATTCAGCTTCTTTTGTTACTAGTGGGAGTATAAATAATGATGTAAATAAATGTGAATCATCCCTTTTGATAGTTTGCCCATCATTACAGGGTTTAGAGGTATTAATTAAAGCACGTGATACTCAAAAATATGCGACCCTAGTTCACAAGAATCCAAAATTGGTGTTTGCGAAGTGCTCAAAGTTATTGACTACAATCAGTCATACAGTGCAGTGCAGTATCCACCCAAAAGCAACTATACATACCTCTGTTGTTTTGGGGAAAGGGGTGAAAATAGGTCCTAATGTGGTTATAGAAGAAGGTTCAACAATTGGCTCAAATACCGAAATAAAAGCAGGCTCGTTTATCGGAAATGAAGTTATGATTGGGAATAATTGTTTGATACACCCTAACGTTACCATTAACAATGATGTTGTGGTGGGTGATTCTTCAATAATTAATTCTGGTTCAGTCATCGGTGGAGGGGGTTTTGGTTTTTCTCAAGATAGTACAAAAGCGTGGCATAAAATCCCTCAAACTGGAGGAGTAGTAATTTCTGAGAATGTTGAAATCGGTGCAAATACAACTATTGACTCAGGGACATTTAACCCAACTGTCATTGGGAAAGGGGTGAAAATCGATAATTTAGTTCATATTGCCCATAATGTAACAGTTTGCGCAAACACAATAATTGCTGGTTGTGTCGGTATTGCTGGTAGTGCGCACATTGGTGAGGCTTGCCAAATTGGTGGTGCGGCCGGAATTCTAGACCACGTAAAAATTCCAGATAATAGCGTTATTGGTCCAATGACTCTTGTTATGTCGAGCATTAAGACGTCCGGCAGTTATGTCGGCGTATATCCCATGCAAGAAAAAATGAAGTGGAAAAAGTCCGCAGTTTTTTTAAAAAATTTAGGTTATAAAAATAATGAACAAAAACACTCTTGATATTAGAGAAATTTTAGACACATTACCCCATCGTTATCCATTTATTTTAGTTGATAAGGTAATTTCTTTGGTGCCAAACGAGACGATCACGGCAATAAAAAATGTGACAATGAATGAGGAATTTTTTGTGGGACACTTTCCTAATTATCCCGTCATGCCTGGAGTTCTTATCATAGAAGCCCTAGCGCAAACAGCTGGAATTCTATCATTTAAATCAATGAATAAAACTGCTGATGACAACACGCTTTATTTTTTTGTGGGTATAGATAATTGTAGATTCAAGAAGCCAGTAGTTCCGGGTGATGTTTTAAATCTAAATGTGGCTATTGAGAAGGTCAGAGGTGGAGTGTGGAAATATAATGCGATAGCTACTGTTGGGAATAATATATGTGCTCAAGCTGATTTAATGTGTGCTCTACATAAAATAGAAAATTAAAAGAAATTGAACATACATCCGACTGCAACTGTTGGCAAAAACGCTGAAATATCTCCCAGCGCTACCGTTGGACCTTATACGGTGATAGGTGATAATGTAAAGATAGGAGATGGTACTCAGCTACTAAGCCACATCTCAGTAATGGGGCATACCTATATTGGAAAAGGCAATTTAATCTATCCATTCTCAGTTATTGGAGGCCCCCCCCAGGACGTTTCTTATAGAAATGAAAAAACGAAATTATTAATTGGTGACTATAATGTTATTAGAGAAAATTGTACATTAAGCACTGGTACTGTTAAAGGGAGAAGCATCACTGAGGTAGGTAGTCATAATTTGATAATGGCATATAGTCACGTTGCCCATGACTGCAAATTAGGTGATCATATTTTAATGGCGAACGGCGCTCAGTTAGCTGGTCATGTGTTTATTGATGATAATGCTACATTAGGAGGCTTTAGTCTTATCCACCAATTTGTACGGATTGGACGATACTCTTTTACTAGCATGGGATCAGCTGTTAACAAAGATCTTCCTCCTTTCTGTTTAGCGTCGGGAAATTATGCGAGAGCAATAGGGCTAAACCGAGTTGGTTTACGAAGAATAGGAATGGAAAGAAAGTTAATTGACTCTCTAGCAAGAGCATTTCGGATATTGGTTCAGAGAAGGAATAGTCCTAATTTGGAGGAGTTAGATTGTCTCGGAGAACAGTTTTCTGAAGTGAAGGAATTCATTGATTTTATTAAAGAATCTAAGCGAGGTATTCTGCGTACCCATTTAAAGGCTCGAATCTGACAAGACCCTCGCTATAATTGAAGCCATTGCTTTTGATGCACTACTTGGGCCTAACTTTTTTTCTAACCTATTAAAATTTGCAATTTGGTTTTTGGCAACATTTTTAACCTCTATAATTTTTATTATTTCGTTGGAAAGTTTTTTCGCATTGAAGTTATCTTGTAGAAGTTCTGTTACAATTTCTACCCCCATTATTATGTTAGGGAGACCTACATATTTAATTAGTGAAAACATTTTAAATATTAGATAAGACGAAAAAGATGATTTATAAAATATCACACATGGAACCTTTAGTAATGCTGTCTCGAGACTTGCAGTACCTGAAGCCGTGCCAACCACATCGGAGCTCAATATCACATCGTGCGTCATTCCGGATTGTATATAAATAGGTATTCCATCCTGTTTGAGAGAGTCAATTAGTTTTACCTCAGTTGAAGAAATATCAGATATTTTTGCAAGTGATATTATAAATTTTGCGTTCGAATATTGATCATATAGTTTAACAATGGTTTCACAGATAATTAAAAAATGATATTTGATTTCAGAGTCTCTACTACCGGGTAGAAATGAAATTACAAGGTCTCCTTTTTTAATAAAAGAAAATTTTGCCACCGCCTCATTTTTAGAAAAGTTTCTAGGTAGTGACTCGATAAGAGGGTTTCCAACATACGTCGCATGAAAGGGTTCTTTGTTATACAGTGCCTCCTCAAATGGCAATATTAAGCCGATAAAATCAAGACATTTTTTTAGTTTTTTTATTCTATTTTTTTTCCATGCCCATATCTGCGGGCCAACATATAAAATTACGGGGACACCCATCTTTTTTGCGAATTTCCCTATAGTTAAGTTAAAGCCAATAAAATCTACGAGAACAACTAAATCAAAATTTGAAGATTTAAGTTTTTCGAAAATTTTTTTTTGCGCTTTTTTAAGTACGCGATATTTAGATAGCGCTTCAACAAATCCAATAACCCCAAAAGTATTCGAATTTACAATGGTTTCATCAAGGTAAGGGGAAAGAATGTCTCCAGTCATACCAGTGATACAAATGGATTCCTCGATTTGCTTTCTTATTTCTAATACAAGTGGTTTTGCAATTATTTCGCCAGATTTTTCTCCGGTCAGTATCAGAATCCTTTTCAAAAAGTTCTTTCTAGAATTTGTTAATAAGGTTGGCTATATATTTGATGTCATCAAGTTTCAGCTCTGGGTATATCGGAAGCGACAGGCATTTTGTTGCTATTTCTTCTGCATTCTTCAAAGTGGTATTTGTTTGTGACGATTTGTAAACATTCTGTTTGTGGATGGGTATTGGATAATAGATCGCCGAACTTACACCATTTTCGTGCAGATATGATTGTAATTCATCTCTAGTGTTGCTGAGAATCGTGTATTGATGAAATACGTGATCAAAATGATCGCTAATAGAGGGGAGTGTTACATTTGAGTTTTTAATCTGCGAATTATATTGAGTTGCAACATTTTTTCGTAAATGGTTAAATCTCTCGATATGTTGTAATTTAACGCGAAGTATGGCAGCTTGTATCTCGTCTAGTCGGCTATTAAAGCCAACAATATCATGGTGATACCGGCGATTACTTCCGTGGTTTCTTAGCATAGAGATTTTTTCAGAATATTCGCTGCTATTAGATATTATTAAACCTCCATCACCATAAGCACCCAGGTTTTTACTTGGGAAGAAGCTGAAACATCCAAAATCGCCAAAAGTTCCTACTTTTTTGTCTTTTATTTGAGCCCCGAATGCCTGGGCACAATCTTCAATTATCGCGATCTTTTTTCCGGTGATCATTTCCTTAATTTGAGGGATATCTACAGTTTGGCCGAACAAGTGTACGGGAATAATTGCTCTAGTTTTTTTTGAGATAGCCTTTTCTAGTAGTTGTAGATCAATATTAAAGGTATGCGGGTCGATATCAACAAATACTAGCTTACAATTTGTATATGATGCTGGCCAGGCTGATGAAATAAAACTGAACGGAGTTGTTATTATTTCATCATCAGGGTCGGGACTTAAAGCGAGAAGCGAGAGATGTAAAGCATCTGTTCCAGAGCCAACGGAAAATATTCTTTTTGGATCAACAGAGAAATAATTTGCTATTTCTTTTTCAAATTGTTTTACATTAGGCCCTTGAATGAAGTTCGTACTAACTAGTACTTCCTTTATCGCTTTATTAATATCACTCTTTAAGAGTTCATATTGAGTCTTTAAGTCGACCATGGGTATCATATTTATTCCTTTTCTATGGATTTGGTATCAATTAACTCTGCTATTCGAAGAGCCTCGATTCCCTCCTTAGCATCTGTTGAACACGAATGCATTTTTCCGGTAATGATATTATCGATAAAAGCTTTTATTTCATTTTCTAATGCATCCCCGTCCTTGGTATCCACATGTTCAGTCGTAGGTCTTACTAGATTATTATTAGAGATAAATTTGGTGTGATGGATTGTTTTTCTGTTCAAATCTAGGGTGAATACTTCATTATCACTATATAATTCAAATTGTCTTACAGGCTCTTTTGCTATGCGATTTGCATAGAAGGATGCTGTAGAGCCATCAGCGAAAGTTAATAGCGCACTGGAGACATCATTACTTTTTTGCACTACATTACTATTTTTTGATTGCACTGATTTCATTGGAGATTTTAGAAAGAAATTGGCAAGGTCTATGTCGTGTATCATCAAATCCGTTACAACGCTTACGTCGTTTGCACGTGTATTAAATGGCGTCAGTCTCATCGCCACAAGATGCTTTATTTTAAAATTATCTAATCGATTGCTTAAAATATTTGTGATGGATTGGATGCACGGATTAAAGCGCTCTAGATGGCCAATTAATAAAATCAAATTATTATTTTTGGCTCTTTCAAGGAGTTTTTGTGCGGTTTTAATATTGTCAGTTATTGGCTTTTCGACTAAAACATGGATGCCTTGGCTTAAGAAGAAATCGGTGATTTTAAAATGCGATGTAGTAGGCACAGCCACACTAACTGCATCAACCATTCCAACCATTGATTTATAGTCCGCATGGTAGCTACAATTATAACGTTCGGCTACACTAATGCCTCTTTCCGAAGATGTGTCTGAAACACTATGCAGCAAACAATTTTTATTTTTATGGTATTTCTCGGCGTGAAATTTTCCAAGATGACCAACGCCTACTACACCAACACGGAGTTTTTTATTCATAATATTTAAGGTTTTTTCATAGTTTATAGGAAAAATGCGAAGTTTTTTAATCGGAGTTGACGAAGTGGGTAGGGGAGCTCTTGCTGGGCAGGTTTATGCCGCGGCTGTCATTCTTCGGAACAAAGATCTAAGTGTTATTCCAACCTATTTTTTAAAAAAATTGAAGGATTCAAAAAGATTATCTCCTAACAAAAGATTGTCCATTTATACGGAGTCCTTAGAATACGAACTTATTTTTGGTGTTGGCTTTGCAACAGTCAAGGAAGTTGACCATTTTAACGTTCTAAACGCAACAATGATAGCTATGGCTCGAGCCATTAATCAGTGCGTTTTAATCTCAAAACTCTGCTTGCTAAGAAAAAAGTCTGATAATCAGGTTCTTTATGACATTTGCGTTGATGGCGTTAGTAATCCAAAAAACTTTGGTGTCCCATGCTCTAGCAATTATTATTATAGGACTATAAAGTCGGGTGACACATGCATACCAGAGATTTCTTGTGCCTCTATTATTGCAAAAGTATTGAGAGATAGGGAAATGACAGAACTACATGATCAGTTTCCCATTTACGACTTTATTCGCAACAAAGGATATGGGACAAAAAAGCATATGCTTGCGTTAAAGGAGAATGGAGCAAGTGAAATTCACAGATTATCTTTTAAACCAATAAGAAAGGCATGAAAATTGGGGCTTACCTATATCAAGTCAAAAAACAATCAAAATTTGAAGTTTATTCAACAAATAATTAAATCTAGAAAAGCAAGAAATCTAGCGAAGTTATATTGGCTGGAAGGGGAGAAAAATGTAAAGACATTTTTGAGCTTTGAAAATAATAAATTTATATCAAAAATTATAACAACCGAAAAATTTTGTAGTGTGCTTCGGGAAGATTTTCAATTAGACTTCAACAGATTTGACATTGTTATTTTGGATGATAAGATATTTGACAAATTTTCCTTGATTAATACTAAGTTTAGGGTTGGCCTCTTGGTAGCATTTGAGCGAACAAAAAAGCCCTTGATAGGTAATGATCACACAGATATTCTTTATTTGAGCGATGTTCAGGATCCCGGCAATCTTGGCACAATAATACGAACCTGTGCTGCGATGAATGTAAGAGAAGTTTGGTTATCACCAAATTCCGTAGATCCATGGTCGCCAAAGGTAATACGATCTTCGGCCGGATACCATAGCATGGTCAGGCTTATAGTTTTTGATTCATTCTCAACTGTAATGGATGCATCGTCAAAATTATTGTTAAAAACTTTCCTCCTTTCTCCTGAAAAAGGAGGTGCGTCGTTGTTTCAACAAGACCTTACAAGGAGAAATCTTTTCATTTTCGGAAGCGAGGGCAAAGGATTTCCGAAATCTCTCAAAGACAATACTAATCTTTGTAACGTTTTGGTGATACCGCAAATAGGCACTGTTGATTCTCTTAATTTATCTGTTGCGGCTTCATTGTGCATTATTGAATCTAGAAGACAAAAGGGTTTGCTTTCAACTGCCACTTGATTTTACAACTTCAATCGGAAACTTATTTCCATCTTGAAAACTAAAGATTGTTAAAGCAGCGTTTTTGACATCTCCAAACTTATCAAAAGAAATTGGACCTGTAACTCCCAAATAGTTTATTTTTGATATTTGACTAGAGAAAATTTTAGGGTCCGTAGAATCTGCCATTTTCATTGCTTCAACTAAAATCATTGTTGCATCGTAAACGTACGGTGCATATAGCTTTACATCAACATTATTTTCCTCTTGAAACCGCTGTCTAAATGCTAAATTTCTTCGCTTAGTTGCATCATCTAAGAGTCCTCCAGCTTCTGCACAAAAAACTTGTTTTGATCCGAGCGCGTCTCCGGCTAATCGGGGTAGTTCTGCGGTACAAATACCATCTCCTCCGAAAAACAATATATTCATATCAAGCTGCTTTAATTGTCTCAACATCGGTCCAGCGACAGCATCCATACCTCCGAAAAAAATAAAATCTGGGTTCTTGTCTTTTATAGATGTTAATATTGCAAAAAAATCTGTAGCTTTATCGTGTGTAAATTCGTTTGCAATAACTTTTCCTCCAGCAGCTTGGAAACCTTTTTGGAATTCTTTAGCGACTCCTGAGCCATATGCTGTTCTATCATCAATTACCGCAACTGTTCTTAGTTGCAATGTATTGAAGCTGTAATTACCTAACGTTCCTCCAAGTTGTACATCATTTGCCACTACCCTGAAAGCATTATCAAAGCCTTGTTTTGTGTATTTGGGAAGTGTTGCTGAAGGGGATATTTGAGGTGTATTAGCCCTATTATACATCGCCGAGGCTGGTACAGTAGTACCCGAGTTTAGGTGCCCTATGACTCCAACGACCTGATAATCAATTAGTTTTTGCGCCGCAGCTGTTCCTTGTTTAGGGTCGGCGGCATCATCCTCTGAGAGTCCTTCGAATAGTACCGGCTTGTTATCAATTATAATTTCCTGCTTATTCAAGTCACGGATAGCCATTAAAAACCCTAATTCGTTATCTTTTCCTAAATGTGCTTGATTTCCTGTAAGAGGGGCTACATGCCCTATCAAGATTGTGTTTTCATTTTTACTTTGTGTGCAAGAAACGAAGACAAAAAGTATGAATGTCAGGCAAAAAAGTTTATAAAGTTTCATCAAAATATCCCTCATTTATTTAGTGATCTCTGTTTCAGTATTCGTTGTTCCTCTTTTTTCCATTCTTTTTCTTTTATTGATGCTCTCTTATCATGGTGTTTTTTACCCTTACCTAGGCCTACGTTAATTTTAACGTAGCCGTTAAGAAAATGTAGGTCTAATGGCACTAGAGAATATCCGGATCGCTCTACTTTTCCAATCAGTTTACTTATTTCAAGCGTCTTTAAAAGTAATTTCCTGGATCTCGTCGGATCGGGCCGCACATGTGTTGAGGCAGATTGTAACGGAGAAAAATGCGCTCCAATTAAAAAAACTTCAGCTTTGCGGATTACAATATAAGACTCAGCCAGCTGTGCACGACCAGCGCGTATAGCTTTCGCCTCCCAACCTTTTAGAACCAAGCCTGCTTCATACTTGTCTTCTATAAAGTAATCAAAGTAAGCTTTTTTATTTTTTACTATTATCATTAAATTTATGCCAGAAATCTACCGTTCTCAAGAAGTAGCAATGTCGCAGAAAGACTTGTATCAATTAGTTGCTGATGTTGAAAATTACCCAAAATTTTTACCATGGTGCAATTCAGTTGCAATAATCGAACGCACTTCTACTTGTATTATCGCTGAATTAGATTGCGATTTGCGTGGAATCCCAATAGAATTTACGACTAGAAACAAAAATATTTATCCAGAAAGTATTGAGATTTCGTTAGTTAAAGGCCCATTCAAGACCTTAAACGGTACATGGAAGTTTGAGTCAGTAGGTGAGAATATGTGTAACGTTGAGTTTAGAATTAGCTGGAAAATGGCAAACTTTTTTCTTGAAAAGACTACTGGATTGGTTTTTGGTCAACTTTCTCAAAAGATCTTTGATTCATTTATTCGGAAGGCATATGAGACCAAGAAATATTAATATCGATTTTTTATTTGCCGGGTGTGATTTCGTCGCCAAACAGGACATTTTAGTCCCACCAGGACAGAAAATAGCAGATGTTATACCATTGCTAAACAAGGACCTTATGATGGCAGTGAAAGAAACAGGTGCTATGTCTATCAATGGTGAGCGTGTGAGTGAAGAGCAAATTCTCGATGTAGACACTAGAATCGTAATATTAAAGAAATTGATTAATGACCCTAAGGACCTAAGAAGGCAACGCGCAAAATTAGCACCAATTAAAAAGGTAAAGAAATGAAAGATGTTCGGTACGCACTTACATTTGATGATGTCTTGTTAAAACCAGGTTTGTCCAAGATACTCCCGAAAGATGCCGTGCTTAAAACTGATCTTACAAAAAAAATAAGTTTAAATATCCCACTATTATCTGCAGCAATGGACACAGTTACGGAGTCACGATTAGCGATATCTATTGCGGAGGAAGGAGGACTTGGAGTAATTCATAAAAATCTTTCGCCTGAAAAACAAGCTGCTGAGGTTTCTAAAGTCAAGCGATTTGAATCAGGTATCGTTAAGGACCCTATAACAGTAGATCCAGATATGTCTGTTCGGGATGTCTTAAGGATGACTAAGGAAAAACAAATTTCGGGTGTTCCGGTCATAGAGAACAATCGAGTTATCGCTGGTATTGTGACAAACCGAGATTTGAGATTTGAAACTCAATTAGATCAACCCGTCAAAAATATAATGACCCCAAAAGAACAGTTAGTTACTGTTGAGGAAGGAGCGGATATTGAGGAAGCGAAATCCTTGATGCATAAACATAGGCTGGAACGAGTGCTTGTTACAAACAAAAAGTTTGAGCTTAAGGGGTTAATCACTGTTAAGGATATACTCAAGGGGATAGAGCACCCTTTTGCAGCAAAAGATGATCAAGGAAAGCTTTTAGCGGGTGCTGCTGTGGGTGTATCGGCAGGAACGGAAAACAGAATCGAGAAACTTGTTATGGCAGGGGTTGATGTTTTAGTGCTCGACACGGCACACGGGCATTCAACAGGAGTATTAGAAAAAATTAGGTGGATTAAACATCATTACTCTAGTATTCAGTTAATTGGGGGAAATATTGCCACTGCAGAAGGTGCAGAGGCATTGATAGATGCAGGAGTGGATTCTGTGAAAGTAGGTATTGGCCCTGGCTCAATTTGTACCACTAGAGTTATAGCGGGCGTTGGGGTTCCTCAAATAACAGCGATACAAGACGTAGCTTCAGTGGCCCGCAAGCACGACGTACCTGTCATTGCGGATGGTGGTATAAGATACTCAGGGGATATTACTAAAGCTCTGGCTGCGGGAGCAAATAGTGTAATGTTAGGAAGTATGCTAGCGGGAACAGATGAAGCTCCAGGCGAAATAATTTTTTATCAAGGCCGTTCTTACAAGAGTTATAGGGGAATGGGTTCGGTTGGTGCAATGCAAGACGGTTCTGCCGACCGGTACTTTCAAGACGAAAGCCCATCGAACGATAAATTTGTACCTGAGGGTATTGAAGGTCGAGTTCCTTGCAAAGGTTCAATTAAGCAAATTATTTTTCAGCTTTTGGGCGGCGTAAGGGCAGGTTTAGGTTACACTGGTGCCGTAAATATTGATGATCTTCATAAAAAGGCAAATTTCGTTCAAGTTACTGGCTCCGGTGTAAAGGAGTCACACGTCCATGATGTCCAAATTATCAAAGAAGCTCCAAACTATCAGATCGAGTAATGGAGAAAGCTCCCTATATTTTGATAGTAGACTATGGCTCCCAATTAACACAATTAATTGCCAGAAGGATCAGGGAGCAAGGTGTTTTCTCTCGTGTAATAAGTTCTAATTTATTGAAGGGGGAGGTTACTGCATACCTCGGCCAAAAGGATAACTTGTTAAAGGGAGTTGTGCTGTCTGGAGGTCCTGAGTCAGTTAGTGACCAAAACAGTCATTCCTTTGATAAACAGTTGTTCGATTTAAATATCCCAATCCTTGGGATATGTTATGGCATGCAGATAATTGCAGAGGTAAATGGGGGCACAGTTGAATTTGGCACAAACAGAGAATTTGGTAAATCTTTGGTCAGAGCACATGGTAAATCAAAGCTTTTAGATAAAATACAAGATTTTAGTAATGATGCCGGCCACGGTCTCCTTAACGTTTGGATGAGCCATGGCGATTCAGTGACAAAAGTGCCACCACAATTTAAGGTAATCGCGTCTTCAGTGGATTGTTCTATTGCAGGGATTGCTGATGAAAAGAAACAAGTCTATGGGCTTCAGTTCCATCCAGAGGCAAGTCATACCACACAAGGAAAAAAAATCTTAGAGAGATTTTGTAAAAGCATTTGTAAGTGTCCATCTTCATGGACTATGAAAGAGTTTTCACGAAACAAAATAGCAGAAATAAAAAGGCTTGTTGGTCAAGACAAAGTATTGTTAGGTTTATCAGGAGGTGTAGATTCGTCAGTTGTTGCAAAATTATTAGATATGGCTATTGAGCAACAATTAATCTGTATCTTTGTCGACACTGGTTTGCTTAGAAGAAATGAGGCAAACGAAGTAATGCAAACTTTTGAAAATAGTTTCAGAGGGGTTGTAAAAAAGGTAGATGCGGGAGAAATTTTCTTTAAGAAATTAAAAGGTGTAACCGATCCGGAAGAAAAAAGGAAAACAGTTGGTGCGTTATTTGTTGAAATTTTTGAGAGAGAGTCAAGCAAGTTTACAGATGTAAAATGGCTTGCACAAGGAACAATTTATCCGGATATTATTGAGTCAGCAGGTGTAGAAAGTGCTGGCGGTGCAAAAAAAATAAAAAGTCACCATAATGTTGGTGGTTTACCAGATAAGCTAGCATTAAAATTACTCGAACCAATCAAGTCATTGTTTAAAGATGAGGTAAGACAGTTAGGTCTTGAATTAGGCTTAAGAAAAGATCTTGTTAATCGTCATCCTTTTCCTGGGCCTGGTTTAGGAATAAGGGTAATAGGGGAGGTAACTAGTGAGAAAGTAGAGATTCTTCAAAAGGCAGACGAAATTCTTTTGCATTTATTAAAGACTCAAATTATTGGGAAAGAGCATGTTAATAAAGGTTTGGCCAAGAAGGATACCGTTGGAAAAAGTTGGTACGAAGTAACTGCTCAAGCATTTTGTGTATTTTTACCTTTGAAAACAGTTGGTGTTAAGGGTGATGACAGAAGTTATGACTGGGTTATTGCAATACGCATTGTAAATTCAACAGATTTTATGACAGCAAATGCGACGAGACTTCCATCTGAGTTAATAGAATTAATCTCCTCTGAAATAATCAACAAAGTTAGCGATGTAAGTAGGGTGGTGCTGGATATTTCAAATAAACCACCGGCTACCATTGAGTGGGAGTAGCCGTGTTGGCGTAAAGTCCCATTCTATACGGGTTTTGTAGTTACAAACTTGTTACTCAATTGACGTAGTCATGCGGTTTTTGGGGGCGTTGTTACAAGAAAAGTTACAAAGTTTCTCAACGATTGTATTGCAATAATAGAAAACAACACAAAGGGCTTGTGACAGCACTGTTTATAAGTGGTAGTAGTTATTAGCTCATAACGTTAACAATGTACTTCGCAAAAGAATGTTCTATTAGCGATAAAGTTAGAGAGCTTATTTCATACATTAACTTTGCTGATTCCAACAAATTTTATTATACTTTTCCCTTTTCTGTAATCAATAATAGATTTGTAATTATCAATCATACAAAATTCCGTTAGGTCAGATTCAAGAGTACGCAAATAATCATGTTTTGGAATTCTAGTTAATGCAGTATTGGCGTGTACCAGGAGAATCAATGAGACTGTAATTAATTTTTTTAATTTTTTAACCTGTAATAAAATGAATGAGTTTCTTAAAGTTGTAGGAGTTTGCAACATCTAGTTAAAACTGTTTTTTCCTTAAATCAGTGTTTTTATCTGATTATAATAAATATGCCAGAATGGACTGATAAACGAAAGTCAAACGACTATTATCTACCTAATACTGATAGTTACAATGGGGATAATATTTGCGTGACAAATAAATTAAAAGGAGTACTTGATGAAGGAACAAAAAGGATATCAACGCCTAGAAAAGGCAATTATTGAATTGAATGATCAAAACTTCTTTTTTATCTACAATTCTATTTGGAGAATCATCGGTATTAGTCTAATCCAAGGGCTCGCTTCTGGTCTAGGATGGATAATCGGAGCAACACTTTTAGTATCAACATTGACTTTTTTTCTTTCTCAAATTGAATTTGTTCCCATTATTGGCGAATGGGTTTCTAGAGTTATCCAAGAAATAAAATCATTCGAGAGGTAAGAAAAAACAAAATAATTGGAAATAACAAACGGAAACCCTAAACTATAAAACAGAGCGCTAAAATTTTAATTATAGGGAATACATCGCCATGCCTAGGAGAACATATGAAAAAAGTGGTAGAAAGATTGAAAAAGCATCTGATTTGGATGAGGCTGTGAAGGATAAACGTGCAGAGTGGAGAGCCTCACCCAGTAAAGAGAGAAGAAGACGAAGGCGCTACGAAAAACGTCTGACGAAAGAGCTTTTGTTTCGTAGCGCAGAAGATTAACATTCCATATAGAAATATGTGGATATAAATTAGTAATGCTTAATCCCTAGAAAAATTTGAACAACCAAATGAGAAAACTAATTTATATTACAAGGAACGATATTAAAATAATTTCAACATTCCTATTGAGAAAACTTTAAACAATTCATTCAAGAGGTTTTTTATGCTTTTTTATATTACCAAAGTCCTTTTTACCTCAGTCATCATAGTTTTAGTTACTGAAATCGCAAAAAGGAGTGACAAATTTGGTGGACTTGTAGCCGCTCTACCGTTGACTACAATATTAATTATATTTTGGATGTATTTTGAAGGATTCAGCAACGAAAAGATATCTAAACATATGCTTTACACAGCTTTTTTTGTAATACCTACTTTGCCAATGTTTATAATTTTTCCATTATTAATTGATAGATTTGATTTTATTGGAGCAGTTGTTATTGGAATTGTATTGACAATAGCTCTTCTAACCTTAACTGATCGGATAGCGAGATATTTTGGGGGAGGGTTGCTGTAGTCACACTGCTGATATGATGTTTAATTTTTTTATAAATTTTCTTTTCACTTATAATAAATTGCCCCCGCTTATAGGCTAAGTTGAACAGTTGATACGAGAATAGGGTTTTTAGAAGGAGGACATAATAAGAGTTTATGTATAAAGTTAAAGCATTACTTATGGTTGTTAGTTATATTCTTA
>JAOINQ010000059.1 GCA_028139685.1 Betaproteobacteria bacterium | reverse complement strand
CCACTCTCTCCGGAGATTAAAGATGAGTATTAAATATATGAATAATATTTTAGATGGGCTACTTGAAGCCACCAAATTAGACCAGGGAATAACTACCCCGAAAATTCAAACTATAAATCTAACCAATTTTTTGAAAAAAATTATCAACCAATATAGTGAGGATGCTGCTGAATTAGAGTTGAGCTTAGATTTCAAATCTAAAATTTCAAAAGACCTGTACATCAGCACAGATCCACGGCTATTAGAAAGAGTTCTAAGGAATCTCATATCTAATGCACTCAAATTTACTGATAAAGGCGGAGTGCGATTAAGACTAAAAGTTGCTACCAACTCAATAATCCTTTCAGTAATTGATACCGGAAAAGGTATACCAAATAAACTTCAAGAAATAATTTTTGAGGAATTTGCCCAAATACCCTCAAAAAACGAAATTGTAGAGAATAGCGGAGCAGGATTAGGTTTGTCGATCGCAAAACGGCTAACTAGCAAAATTGGTGGAGAGTTAATGATACGCAGCACTGAGAATTTAGGATCCATATTTAGTATAAGGCTTCCTGCTGACTATGCGAAGCCACACCAGTCCAGAGCTACTGAACTAGAACAGGCGCTTGAGCAAACTATAATTCCACAAATCACGCTTACTGATCCTCTAACAACCATTATCTTGTTAGTCGACGAAGATCGTTCATCCAGAGACGCATTTAATACTCTGGAACCCGAACTTAGCTTACGTATTGTTTCTGGATCGAATTCTCTAGATATTCTAGAGTCATATAAGGATATAATTATCCCTCCAAAGCTAATAATTGTGAATAGCAGTAACCACAAGGAAAAACCTTTGGATTCAATCGATCGACTCAGAGTTGAATTTAATGAAGATTTCCCAGTTATATTTCTATCATCTGACGTAGAACGGGAGAGTATTTTATACAAAGGTATAAAATACTCAGAATATATTCAAAAGCCTGTTTCGATAAATGAAATACAAAATCTGATTTCAAAATTACTGGAAATCAAAAAATAACTTAGTACTTTGCGGACACAATACCCAATTTCTGAGCAACGAGAACAGCTTGAGTCCTATTAACAACCCTTAATTCTTTAAAAATACCCCCAACGTGCGATTTAGCAGTAATTTCAGTTATCCCTAATGCTTGAGCTATATCTTTATTCGTCTTTCCCTCACAAATCATTGATAAAACCTGAATTTGCCTATCAGTCAGTTGAATCTGTCGGATGTCTTTAACATTACAGTAGCCATTCGCAGAAAGCCAACGGCTCTTTGGTTGCTCGTTGTTAACTAGCATTTTAATTAAAGTCATACTCTCAGCAACCGGAGCTCCTTTACTTATAAAAGCAGTTGCTCCGGATCCGAAGCAAGCTCCAACTTGAAGCTCATCATCATTGCCAGACACTGTAATAAGTTTTATCTTTGCCTCCACTGATAGTATTACCCTGATGGCAGCCAAACCCGTTATACCCTTTAAACCAAGATCCATTAAAACCCACCATACTCCCTCTGGCACATTTTTCACATCTGAGCCATTAAAACAACCAAGCGACTCTTCTAAAGACGAATATGCCTTTACAATAGAATCAGAGAAGGTCTCGTTCAGAGCAGTTTCCATTGACTGCCGAATGAGAGGATGATCATCTATGACAACAAATTTAATAATTACAGCCTCCTTTCTTAGACAAAGTTAAGCAAGAAAAAAAACACGTATAAGAGTATAAGTAAAATGGGTCCGAATGATTCTGTAGGTAGCAAATTACCACTTACCTTTTTTCTTTCTTCTATTCGATCATCCTCATAATACCCCGAACTACTCAATTCATTTATTCTAAACTTAGCTATCTCTTGTTTTAATTCGCTAAACTCATTTGCCAGATCTTCTTTATCAAATTCTGCCTCGTTTTTTTTTAAACCAGACTTGTCTGTATCCGGAAAAAAGTATTCAGCGTCTGATAAAAACTGAGCATAATTTATCCCCAAAGCCTCTGCAACTCTTTTTACACAGTCAATACGATGTTCATGCTCTACGAAAGAGTTTCCCTCTTTTCCATTTTCTAATTCATTTATTTGATTCTCTGTTAGTCCAGCAATCATACTGAGCTCAGATACTGAAAGTCCATGCTCATGTCTTGCCTCTACAAGTCTCCTAAAATGAACTGTTGTATTTATCATATTAATTACACGTTACTCGATTTATTGAAGTATAAGCCTAGCGTACACATGGTAAAAGAGTCTCTTGTCCGGGGAGTAAATTTTTTCCAATGTAACGACTAGTGCATTACCGGTTCGAATAAGCAACCAACCAGTTGCACGCTTACTTGTACTAATCGTATTCTCAATATGTGTTATCTCTGAATAACTCTCAGAAATAATCCTTAGCTTATCCCAAATAACCCCAGAATGAAAAAATTTATCAACTGGACTAATAAGCTTTCTCCATGTGTTGGACATTCTATAAATCGCAAAATTGTGATCTAAAAGACCAGTTACCTTGAAACTCTCTCGATTATTAATAATTGATTTACAAAACATTTCAAAATCGAAATCGATATTCCTCAACATCCAAAGTATACAATAACTCTGCTTATCCCCTAATACCTTTTCCGTTCTTACAGCAAACATATGGAGCGAATTATTCGAGTCTTTGTAAGTAAGCCTAGAAAAAGTGATGGCCTCCTCGAGGCTATCCATGAAAACTGAATTGAAATTCTTCTTTTCTAGAAATGACGTTCCTAAATTACTGAGGGCTATTTTATTAGCAAAAACAATTTTTCCATCCTTGTCAGTTAGAAAAAGGAGAGCAGGAAAATTGTGCAAAATCGTCTTAATAACCGACGTCTCGGCAAAAGTGATTTTCAGTTCGTTGATAATATTGTCTTTATCAGTTATCCTTCTCGATTCATCAACTATATAACTGAATTGGAAAACAAGC
>JAOINQ010000058.1 GCA_028139685.1 Betaproteobacteria bacterium | reverse complement strand
AATGCGAATAATATTTATGGAACTTTTGATGGAATGGTAGTTGAGCCGTTCCTTGATTTGGGTACAAAGTTGTCTGGTAAAAATCTAGAGCGAGTAAAAAATGCCGTGAAAGACTTTCCATTATATATTGGTACTTTGGTTTCTGCTGATAGTACTGTATCTGTAATAGTTGCCGAAGTTATGGACACCCAAAAAGCTGGAGAAACCTATGACCAAATAATAAAGTTAACAACTTCTGAAGTAGTGCAGGAAAAAGAATCGATTCACGTTGCTGGAGAGGGCGCTGTTGCTGGATACTTAGGTTCCTATATTGACCGTGATGCGCAACGTTTGAATCCGATTGCTGCTCTTGTAATTTCTTTAATTCTTTTTATCGCATACAGAAATATTACCGCAACCTTACTGCCTAACATTATCGTGTTAGCTACGGTATCTAGTGCTTTAGGAATAATGGCTGGTTTTGGCGTTCCGTTTTTTGTTGTGACAAATGGACTGGTTGTAATTTTAATTGGTATAGCCGTAGCAGACTCTATCCATATATTTTGTCAATATTTTGAAGAGAGAGAAAATTCTTGTGAAAAAAGTACATCGGAAATCGTTGTTAATACAATGTTGGAGATGTGGCGACCTATTACCTTGACATCAATTACAACAATAGCTGGATTTATGGGTTTGTATCTAGCCTCTGAGATGCCTCCTTTTAAATACCTAGGTCTATTTTCGGCTCTTGGGGTTGCAATTGCATGGCTGTACAGTATGGTTTTTCTTCCTGCGGCTTTGTCTTTAATACCTATCGGGAAAGTAAATAAACCATTGAATGAAAAAGCATCAAAGAAAACTGAAGATATTTCTGCAAAGATAATGTCGAATTTGGGTCGATTTACCGTAGCGAACTCAAAGAAGATCGTCTTCCTTTTTGTTTTAGCTTTTGGAGTTGGCATTTACGGTGTGATTAATATAACAGTAAATGAGAATCGAATCGGGGTATTTAATAAAAATGAACCAATATACAAAGCAGATAATTTAATTAATTTGAAATTGAATGGTTCCAACAACTTAGATATTGTCATTGAGACTCCTGAAACTGAAGATTTGTTTAAGCCGGAGAATTTATTAGCAATAGAGAAATTACAGAATTATGTTGAATCGTTACCTATGGTTGGAGGTTCAGTTTCCGTTGTCGATTACATTAAACAGATGTATAAAGCTCTCAATGAGGGAGATAATTCGTACTATAAAATTCCCGACGATCAAGAGTTGATTGCACAATTGTTTTTGTTGTATAGCCTTAGTGGAGATCCTACAGATTTTGAAGAAGAAATAGATTATGAATATCGGACGGCAAATATTCGGGTAAATATAAAAAGTGGAATGTATCTTGATCATGGAATCATCTTAGATCAACTGAACCAATACATAGCGAAAGAATTTAACAAAAATGGTGAAAGAAAAGCAACACTTTCTGGAAGGGTTGAAGTGAATCATACATGGGTCTCAAAAATCGGAGAAAGTCATTTTAAGAGTGTTGCCTTCGCTCTGTGCCTTGTTTTCTTGATGTCATCTTTTGTATTTGGTTCATTCAGCGCAGGTTTCCTTGCACTTTTGCCTGTAATGGTTTCGATCATGATAATATACGCCGTGATGGTATTTAATAATATTTGGCTTGGAATAGGTACAAGTATGTTCGCCAGTATAGCAATCGGATTAGGTGTTGACTTTGCAATTCATACAATTGATAGAGTTAAACAGCTTTCACAAAATAGAAAAAATATTGAAGACGTAATATTAGCGTTATATCCAAATACCGGTAGAGCACTACTTTTTAATTTTTTGGCAATTGGCTTTGGATTTGGGACTCTCATGATCTCCGAGGTAGTTCCTTTAGTGCGGTTCGGTGGAATTGTTCTTCTGGCAGTTGCTGTTAGTTTTTTCACTAGCATGACACTTTTGCCAGCTATACTGAACACTCTTAAGCCCAAGTTTCTTGGGATATACCGAGCCAATTCAACGGAGTAAATATGAATGTGTCTACTAAAAAGTTTTTGTCTCTTTTTGTTTTTACGCTTTTTTTTAAAGTAGGCTTCTCAGAATCTCTTCCGAATGCTACTTCAATTATCAAAAAAGTTAATGATGCTGAAGACGGTATACAGGTGACGAGAAAAGTAACCATGAAAATGATTGACAGAAGGGGGAAGGAAAGAACCCGAGAAACCATTAGTTATAGAAAGTATTTTGGTAAAGATAGGAAGACTGTGATTTTTTACACCGACCCGGCCAATATCAAAGATACGGCTTTTTTGACATACGACTATGAGAGTATTAACAAAGAAGATGACCAGTGGCTCTATCTTCCGGCGTTAAGAAAGATAAGGAGAATCTCTTCAAAGGATAGGGGAGATTATTTCTTAGGGACGGATTTTACATATGAAGATATTAAGAAAGAAGGAAAGATTTCCATTGATGAGTATGAGTTTTCGATGGAAGGAAAGGATGTCGTTGATGACAATATGGTTGTAAAGATAACTGCTGTCTGTAAAACCAATACAATTGCAGAAGAAGTCGGGCATAGTAAGGTGATCATGTGGATCGATCCTGCAATCAATATTGTAAGAAAAAGTCTATTTTTTGATATTAATGGGAACAGACTAAAGACAATCTATGTAAGTGATATTAGGAAAGTAGATGGAAAGTGGACTAGGCATTTATTACGAGCTGAAAACCACAAAACTGGTCATCAGAGTATTTTTCGATTTGATAAGGTTGACTACAAAAGCAATATTCCTGATCGAGTTTTCCTCAAAAGTAGTTTAAGGAGAGGATTGTAGAATGTATGAAAGAGTTTTTTGTAATTTTTTTTATTTTTCTATCAGTAAACATTTATTCGGAAGTCAGGGCAGAGAGAGAAACACGAACTTTTAAAATCTATGGAACGGTTGAAAGTGAAATATCTTCCGCTTTAAATGGGGAGGGTCTTCAGAAATCTGAATTCGTTTTTAACACAGAGGTTAATGCCAAATTAAATGAGAATCTAGATTTAACTGCTTTAGTAAGAG
>JAOINQ010000057.1 GCA_028139685.1 Betaproteobacteria bacterium | reverse complement strand
TAATCCTCAAAGTTTCCAGGAATTTATATTAGATGATTTTGAAAGTTCTCGAATACCTCTATGGACATTGAATGCTGATATTTCTTTAAACGATAATACGAGCCTCCAGTTTTTGTGGATTCCAGACTTCACGTACCACGAGTTACCTAGCCCGAATTCCCTTTTTGAATTTAAAAGTCCATTGCTGACATTAACAACGTCGGAAAAGGCAAGAATAAAACATACTCGTAAATTAGAGCCAAAAAAAATTTTGGAAGACTCAGATGTGGGTGTTCGATTAGCTATTTTTCGTGAAGGATGGGATATAACTTTTAACTATTTTTACCACTATGATGACTTTCCGCTTTTTGAACAAAGTGGAGACTATCAAAATTTAAATCTATTGACGCGTTATAAGAGAAACCAATTGTTTGGGGGTTCTTTGACAAAAGCGTTTAAGAATATAGTACTTAGATCTGAATATGGTTATAGTACGGATAAATATTTTTTGAGCCGGGATGTAAATGGAATTGTTGGTTTTTCTGAGACTCCTGAATTTAAGGTTGCTGTAGCTATCGACTATAACGCTGATGATGAATTGTTTGTTAGTGGACAGCTTCTTCTGTCTGATGTAATTAAATCGGGTGTACAACTTTCTCGTGATGACCTTGAGACTTCCGTAACCCTTCTTGTTAGGAAAAGTTTGTTTAATAATTCATTAATTTTAGAAAATTTCTTAGTTCACTCTCTTAATAATGAAGATGGCATTGTAAGACCAAAATTTATTTATGAATACAAAAGCAATATATCTATTTGGGGAGGTATTGATATCTTTTACGGAGATTCCTTAGGCTATTTTGGCCAATTTAAGGGGTTGGACCGCTTCAATTTTGGGCTAAAGATTGGAATTTGAACTGAACTTCATCCATGGTATTACGTTGTTTTTTAAAAAGGCTCTTGAATTGTCCAATATTGAGATGGTAAACTTACTTAACGGTGGATTTAATCCAAATTGCCATGCCGTGCATTTCGCTAAATTTGGCTAAACAGGAGGTCAAAATGACTAAATCAAGCGATGCTATCCATCAATCAGCAAAGCCAGGCTTTTCCCCCAAGTTTGAGCATTCAAAAACAACTAACGTTAGAGAGAGTCAGTTAGGACAGCCCATAAGGGTCGAATCTCTTTCTTCGGACGAATTTTCAGTAATTCTGGAAAGGGGCAACAATCTACGCTTTGTAGTGTTTTTGAGTGACGACTACTACAAAAATCTCACTCTTTTGAGAATAGAAAAGAAAAGGTTGGTTGAGTTCTCGATAAACTTTCTCTTACAAAGGCTTACTGCTGATTCGATAAGACACGTGTTTGACGTGTCTTTGATTCGTAAACACTTTCCTGAATTTGAATCAGAAGTGAAAGTTTACTGCAAGCGTCAGCGGAATTTTAAGGCTTAACGAATTTCAACGTCATCCGGTCTGATTCTCCTATCTTCGCGTAGACGCTTTTTTCCTTGTCAGATAAACCTCTTTGGACAGGAAGTAATGTCCAAACACCGTTTTTGTGGTCTTTAGCATCAAGGGAATTATTATTTATATCAGATCCCGCTTTAAATACAAAACCAGCTTTCTCAGCAGTTTCGATTACAAACCGTTCGGTCATATATCCCGATTTAATCTGTTGAGAAAGAGCGGTTCCAGCCCTGGCTCGATGTTCTACAACACCTAAGACCCCTCCATTTTTCAAGGATTTATAAAAACTTCGAAACATTTCGTCAGCAGTGCCCGATTTTGCCCAGTTGTGGACATTTCTAAAAGTGAGCACAAAATCAGCGGAACTATCTAAGTCGAAAACCGGAGATTTGTGGTTAATCTCTTCCAGTTGGACGTTTGAGTATATTTCTGGGTTGTCGCCGAGTTTTGTTTTGTACAACCCATTTAACTTTTTTAAGTATGCATTATCAGTTAATTCAGCGTCATAAATAACAGCAGTAAATGTTCCGTTGTCTTTAAGCAGGGGAGCGAGAATCTCGCTGTACCATCCTCGTCCGGGTGTTATTTCCACAACGTTAGAGTTGGGCTTCACACCAAAGAAGTTGAGTGTCTCAACCGGGTGTCTATATTTGTCCCTGAGCCGGTTTGCCTCATTACGATGACTACCCTGTAATGACCGCTCTAACTTTTCTTTGTTTTGGACGTCATTACTGTAGCTAGGATTACCGAAAAAAAATACTGAGCTGACAAGCAAGGCTAAGTTAATAACTGAATTTTTGATAAGCATAGTTATGTAAGGCATAATTAATTACTATTATAGGACCAACAACTTGTAAAAAAGTTTTCCAAGATGGATGGCATAGCTGACTTTATTTTATTTATACATCTTTTAATTGCGATTTTTGTTTCTGTGGGAATGGTGATATTTCCTATCGGAGGCTTACTGGGCTGGCGTTGGTGTAAAAATTTCAGCTTAAGAGCAACCCACCTTGGGTTAATTGTTGTTGTATTTATTGAAACCTTAATCGGAGTAAATTGTCCCTTAACTATGGTGGAAAACTATTTCAGAGCACAGGCTACCCACCAATCCTTTATAGGGTCTATGATGAGCAAAACATTGTATTGGAATATGTCAGAGACTTTATTTTTTTATTTGTACGGTATCTGTGTTGTTTGGGTCCTGATTGTATGGATATTGTTTCCACCGTCCAGAAATTTTGTAAAGGGATGATATGAGCATGCGCGTGATCTTAGTCTGGGCTGTACTGCAAATACCGATAAGCGGATATTGTTCTGAGTGGGTTTACGTTACGAGGGATACCATGGGGGACGAATTTTTTGTAGATAGGGCCAGTTTTGAACAAGACAAATATAAAATCTTTTTTCGGGGTTTGAGAAATTATGCCAGTCCTGAAAAACGGTTCGGAAGTTTTTCCAGTGTCGGAAAATTTGAGGCTGATTGCCAATCCGGGGGGATACGGTTACATCAATTTGATTATTTTTCGGGGCAAATGGGAGAAGGTGAAGTTATCAATTCTTTCCCGATTACCGATAGAGAATGGTTTAATCCTCGGCAAGGTACCGTCGGAAGCAAGCAGCTCGATTTAGTTTGTTTTGAAATAGGCAAAGTAGGT
>JAOINQ010000056.1 GCA_028139685.1 Betaproteobacteria bacterium | reverse complement strand
TCAAAAATTTTGCTTAACGCTTACCGTAACGGAGTTTTCCCATGGTCAGGACCCTATCAACCAATTCTATGGTGGAGACCAGATCCTCGCATGATTCTTCAAACTAACAAAGTCAAAATTTCAAGTTCGTTGCAAAAAAATATTAAACAATATCTGAAGAATGGTATGGAAATAAGTACGAACAGGTGCTTCCGGGCTGTCATTCAGGCTTGCGCGGAACCAAGAGACACAAGGCAAGGTACCTGGATAACTAAAGATATAGTATCGTCCTATGAGGAGTTAAATCGAATAGGCTATGCTCACAGTATTGAGGTTTGGAAGGAAAATAAACTTGTTGGAGGTTTATATCTAGTTTCCATTGGTAAAATGGTTTTTGGAGAAAGTATGTTTTTTCGGAAGGCAAATGTTTCCAAAATTGCTTTGGTGGCTCTAGCAAAATGGTTGCAAAAGCATGGCGGGGAAATTATCGACTGCCAGCAAGAAACTAATCATTTAGCATCTATGGGTGCCGTCCCCGTTAGCAATACGGAGTTTATGAGAGAGATGAAAGCAATGATTGAAAGCCCGGCATTACCATGGAAAGTTGAGCCTGTTTCTGAAGAATTATTAAAATGAGAATAACTAAAACGAAACCTTACCAATGTAGCTACTTGAAAGATGAAATGGCAAAAGTAGAGATAGCACAACTGCCTAAAGTTTTATCACAAAAAAAGTTTTCGCACCTCATAGCATCCGGCTATCGAAGAAGTGGTAATTATACATACAGGCCGATTTGTGAAAACTGCTCAAAATGTCTACCAATTCGTATTCCTACACAGACGTTTTTACCTAATAAAACTCAAAAGAAGACATATAGAAACTTAAAATGTGCACTTACAGCTGAGATTTCTCCGTTAGAATATTCGGAGGCAGCTTTTCTGCTTTTTAAAAATTACCAACGAACAAGACATCCGGAAACATTTAAAACTCTAAATGCCCGAGAAGTATTCGAAAGTCTGTTACTCAGATCCTGTACGACTAGCAAACTAATTAAGTATTACGATACTGCAGAACGGCTAAGGTTAGTATCCGTGATAGACCTTCTCACTGATGGAATCTCTTCCGTTTATACTTTTTATGACACTAAGGATTTAAAACATTCATTCGGAACATATGCAATACTTTGGCAAATAGAGGAGTGCAAACGACAGAGCAAAGGCTATCTTTACTTAGGATATTTGATCAAAGAATTTAATCGGATGAGGTATAAAACTAATTTTAAGCCATATGAAATATTCATTGGCGATGGTTGGAAAAAGATTGATGATTATTAATTTTTTTTACAGAATTATTAAGCCAATACTGTTCAAACTCGACCCCGAGAAATCACATGACTGGATTTTCTATTTTTTAAGTCGATTTGAGCTACTTGTTGGTAAGTTTTTTGTAGTACCCTCTCCACCATTGGTCAAACCTACTTATGTGAGAAAACTTTTTTTTAATAATCGAATCGGTCTAGCCGCCGGATTAGACAAAAATGGAGAATACATAGATTCTCTATCCAGATTTGGTTTTGGTTCAATAGAGGTAGGAACGGTAACTCCTATGGCTCAACCTGGTAATAAAAAACCACGCTTATTCAGAATTCAAAATGAAAGAGCACTCATTAATCGACTCGGGTTCAATAATGCAGGAATGCATCAGGTTTTTAAAAATTTAAAAAAATCCAGGTGGGTGAAAGAGAAAAAAGGAGTTTTGGGAATTAATTTAGGTATAAATAAAACTACGTCACTAAATAATGCTTTTACGGATTATCAAAAAGGATTACTATTCTTTTGGGATATTGCAAACTATTTTGTTATTAATATTTCATCTCCAAATACCAAACAGGTGCGGGCGCTTCAAACTGATAGATATTTAGAAGATTTGGTAAAAAAAATAAGCAGATTCCAAAAACAGCAAAATGAAAAAATGGGCACCCAAAAACCAGTTTTATATAAAATATCTCCGGATAATACTGAGATGGATTTAGAGAAAATATCTGATGTATTCAATTACTTCAGTGTAGATGGCGTAATAGTTACAAATACTACGAATAATCATGATGAATTAAATAGTGATTTGAAAGTGCCTGGCGGCCTGTCGGGAGCTCCGCTAGAGCAAAGAGCCTTGTTATGCTTAAAAAAAATAAGACCTCTTCTCAATAGAGATATAACAATCATTGCATCGGGTGGAATTATGAGCAAAGAAGCAGTTGAGCAAAGAATTAAAGCAGGAGCTTCACTAGTTCAAATTTACACTGGTTTGATTTATGAGGGACCAAAAATCGTTTCTGACTCACTTGAAATTTTATAATACAAGGTCTTTACTGGATAATTAATACGCTCGAACGATCGCATTGATTCGGTTTTCTCTGAAGCAAGCCAGGAAAAAATGCGCTTTGCGTCTTTGGCTCTATCTATAGACTTTGTTGCATCTAATGTTACTATTATGTAAGGTTTACCCTTGACACTAGTAATCATAGCTAAACACTTTCCAGACGGCCTAATGAAGCCCGTCTTGGATACTGAGATATCCCAATTCTCATTCCTAATTAAAAGATTAGAGTTCCTAAACCGATGGGTTTTATTTAAAACCTTCACTTTAGACATCTTTGAGGTAGAAAACTTGACAATAAGAGGGAGCCTCGATGCAGCATCCACTAATTTAGCTAAATCTCGCGCGCTAGAAATATTTCCGCTATTTAAACCAGTAGGCTCAGTAAACTTTGTACTCCACATGCTCAGAATTTTGCTTTTGACGTTCATGGCGTCTACAAAGGCATCTAATCCCCCTGGAAAAGTCCTTCCCAAAGCAAAGGCTGCCCTATTTTCGGACGACATTAGAGCCAAATGGAGTAGTTGCGCCCTTGTAAACTGGCTACCAACCTTCAAGCGAGAATAATTATATCTCTCTAAATTTGCTTCACGTTTGGTGATTTTTATTAATTTACTGAGATTTAATTCATTCTCAAGGATCAAGAGAGCTGTCATTAATTTAGTCAAAGATGCTATCGGCAGAGCTACGTCTGCGTTTTTTTCAAACAAAACCTTACCAGTTGTTTGGTCAATAACTATTGCTGCACTTGAATTTAATTTCAGGAAATCTACATTCCTCTTTAGTCCCAGTTTTGTT
>JAOINQ010000055.1 GCA_028139685.1 Betaproteobacteria bacterium | reverse complement strand
GCAGAACCAGAGAAAAACAAGTAACAGAAAAAAAAAGTTGTTCCGCAAAAATATTTTCAATCCCTCGTTCATTACACCAATCATCAAAAACAAAAGCAAAAGGTAGGCCAGTTTTATCGGTTCATCTTTTTTGCTGTGACTCCTCAACAACTTTACCACCCAATCTCTCAATTTCTCCTTTTAAGTCTTTCTTTGCAGCATTAACAATATCATCTATATCTAAACTATTGAAAGTTTCCCAACCTACTTTAAACCCCAGCTCCAATGTTACTTCTGAGTTATTTTTTCCTCCAGGTAGAAGGCTAGGTAAACTGTATACGGAAAAATCTGGGTATTTGTCTTTGAGTAGTTCTAGAAACCCGCTTATCGATGATTCATAGATGCCAGAAACCTTATAAGAGAAATCGCATTCATAGAAAGTTTGAAAATAATCAGAATAATTGTTATCCAACACCCACTCCATCATTGAGCAGGCCATATTTGGGAACCCAGGAAGAAAGTGACATTGGTTTACGGAAAACCCTGGGAAACCGCTAATTGGATTGGGAATTAAACTTGCATTTTTTGGCAAATTCGCCATCTCAAGACGGCTTTTAGTTAATTCAATCTCCAATTCTGAACACCTCTTCTTGATTACCTCAATCGCACCTTGATGGGGCTCTAAAACACTTCCTAAGGCTCTTGCACAAGCTAATCGGGTTAAGTCGTCTGGGGTTGACCCGATACCCCCAAAACTGAAAATGATGTGATCTTCTAAAAAACAGAACCTAAGTGTTTTCTCAATAGACTCAAGTTCGTCTCCTATATAAAGCACAGTGTGGGTCGATAACCCCCTTTTTGCCAAAAGACCCCTGCAATTGGAGAAGTGTTTATCCGCTCTCTTTCCCGATAATATTTCATCACCAATAATTACTAAACAAACCTTTAACCTTTTACACATTTATTTTATTTTGGATTACTATAACGGAGGCGATAACTGTTAGGTTACTGTAAAATGTGAAGTTATGCTATTCTTTGGCTTCTCCTTAAGTATAAAACGTTTTTTACCCTAGAAAGTCATGACTGAGTCCAACGGAGAATATCGCGCAGATCTTTCTGAATCTACCCGTCTGGTAGGATGGTTTCGTTCGGCAGCCCCTTACATTAATCTTTTCAAAGATAAACTTTTTGTCACTTCTGTGTCGAAAAAAAATTTTTCATCGGGAAATCTAGTAAGATTAATTCAAGATTTGTCTTTCTTGCGCGCCATTGGGACCCAGATTATCCTAGTTTTTGACCCAAAAGATTTGTTAGATGAGGAGCTGAAGAGACGAAGGCATTCACTTGTTTTCAAAGAGGGCATCCCAATAATCGATGATAAAGCTGCCGAATGTTTTCAGTCTGCTATTGGAATGATGCGCATCGAATTAGAATCACTCTTTTCCACAAGATTGCCAAATACTTCGATGAATTTTTCCAATATAAAAATTATTAGTGGTAATTTTGTTGATGCAAAGCCAATTGGAATCCATAAAGGTGTTAATTTTTGTCAGACGGGTGATCTTCGAAAAATAGATATATCTTCCATTAAGAGAACTTTAGATCTGGATGCAATTGTGCTAATTTCACCGTTAGGGTTTTCAGCTACCGGTGAAACGTTCTTCTTGAATAGTGAAAAACTTGCTAGAGACATAGCTTGCATTATGAGAGCCGACAAGCTTATTTTTATTACCGACTCCCTCAGTGACTCTAAAAAATCCTTCGTTGAAATACGGGAGCTTCTCACAAGAACTTATGAGGAAAAGAAGTTGTCCATCATCGAAAAGTTTCCGCAATTAAATTACTTATTTGAACTAGCAAGCTCAGCTTGTAACAATAATGTCGATAGAACTCACATATTACCCTATGAACAAGACGGCGAAATTCTTTTGGAGTTATTTACGCGGGAAGGGGTGGGAATTATGGTATCAAAAAATCAGATAAGAGATATTCGTCCGGCAGTTCCTGCCGATATAATTTCAATATTATCACTGATTGACCCCTTAAAAAAAGATGGTACTCTGGCAAAAAGAGACAAAGTTGATATTGAAACAAATCTTTCAAGTTATATCGTTCTAGATCATGATGGACAAATTTGTGGTTGTGCATGCCTTAAATATTATTTAGAGGAGAATGTTGCTGAAATTTCATGCCTTATAGTTCGGCCGGATTATCAGCGAAAGGGAGAGGGATCTAGGCTCTTGAAGCATGTATTAGAAAAGGCAAAAAGAAACAACATTAAACAGATCTTTGCCCTAACTACAAAAGCAGAACATTGGTTTCTCGAAAAAGGGTTTATTAGAGGAGAAAAACAATTACTTCCAAAGGAAAAAATTCAAACGTATGAGCCTGGCAGAAACTCTCTGATATTAATAAAATTTATTGACTAACAAAAACTAATCTGCGAAAACTGGATATACGCCACTATCTGTCCATGCAAGGCCACAAACTAACTTTTCCAATTGTAGCCCTGCATCCATCCAAAATATAAAGACAAGCTTGCCCTCATCTGAAATTTTAGCTGTTTTCCCATACATAGAACTTTCAACAATTTTGACGGCCATTTTTTCTGGAAATCTAGGAACTAACACAATATTTGCAGAATTTTTTTCAACTACTGATATTGCTGGTTGCAGACAGTTAGCGAAAGAATTTATTCGTTCTTTTTCCAGGTCAGTGGCTAATTTAATCCACATTCCAAATACCTCTTCTACCCTTGCCCCCTGCTCACAAAGACCAACTATGAGATTTTTTACTCTCGGGGAAACGGTAACATCCTCTAGTTTCGGATAGCGCATAGCAAATGGACGAGCTCTTCGTCTTGCTAAATGGCTCCCTAATAAGTTTGCAAGTGTTCTAATTTTTTTATCCTGAATAGTAGAACTTGAAATATACGCTGCAAGAGAGAGCCACAATGCTGCCTCCGGTCGATAGTTCTGCCGCTTAGCTTCCTTGAATTTATTCCGCTCTTTATCATGATCTGCAATCGCCTTGTGATCACTATCTAAATTCCCTTTGCTGAAAAGCTTACTAGTATTTTTAATTTTTGAAATACCTGAGATAAGCTCATCCAATTCATTCTCAAACTCCTCCTCATGTTTTCCCAACTTACTATTTCCCATTCACCTTAAGATTCTTGAGGTCCTTAACAATAACGATC
>JAOINQ010000054.1 GCA_028139685.1 Betaproteobacteria bacterium | reverse complement strand
AACACCTGGGCCGACAACGGCTGGACCATTGAAATTCGGTTCCAGCGTTGTTTCTTCAACTGGTGAGGAAATAACTGGTTGCTCTACGGGTTGCTGCACTGATTGCACTACTGGTTGCTCTACGGGTTGTTGCTCTACGGGTTGCTGTACAGGTTGTTGTTGATTATTGTTTGCGTTGTTTGCAACAATCACGGCCGCTTCAGTAGTGAACACCGTAGATCTTTCCGAAAACCCGTCATTGTCGCTAAAGGTAACTTCAAAAGCGATTCTTTCTCCAACATCCGCCCCTGAAAGAACGTAAGTATTTCCGCCCGATGCAATCGACGTACTAGGATCACTTACGTGATACCACTGAATAAGCGGCGTGCCAGAAAATCCATTATCGTCTGTAATTGTATAATTTGCGGTTATCGTCTGTCCCTCAGTTAAACTGCCAGAAATACTTAGGGTGCCAAAATCCGCAGCTGTATTCGTCGGTCCGGCGGTTGATCCGGAGCCAGAATTTGAGCTCGAAGATGAAACAATCGCTCCATTTGTTGGATTAGTAGGAACCGTTATTCCTGAATCAATAGCACCTGTGAGAGTCAGGGTACCCGTGCCAATATTATCTATAGAACCTGAGGCTGAAGAATTAGCAACTCTAAAAGGATGCGTTTTGGTTACATCAGCGGAGCGATTATATATATACCGAGCCCCAGTATTATGAAATGTAAAAGCAGAATTACTTAAATTTAACCTACCGGATGTCCCTCCGGTTCCAATAACTAAATCACCTCCATAAATCGTAGCACCGCCCCCAAAATCAAAATTTGCGTTCAGGATAAGTTTTCCATCTCCTCTTTTGGATAAAATTCCACCAGTTTGCGAAGTAATTGGGCTTGCCATCGTGTAAGTGACCCCGGCAGGCACCGAAATTCTAAGATAGGAGCTAGTAGAGTCGAAAGTCATAATTCCCGAGTAATCCGGTGTCGCAGAACTTACTTTTAATACTGCAGAGCCCCCCAGTTGCAAAGTTGTTCCTGTTGTTGGGAGGGATGAAGAGCCTAGTTGTGCATTTCCATCTGCAATTCGAAGGCCTCCAGTGAATGTATTGGTTCCTTCCAAATTAAGTTGTCCAGACCCTGTTTTTTCGATTCTCCCATCACCCGTGATATTGCCAGAAAGAGCTAGAGTATTTCCTGATGCAACATTGAATGTAATGCGACCGTTTGACGCAACATTCGTTGGGCCGGTGTGAGCACTAATATTGCTGAAAGTTATATGTTGAGGGGCAATGTTACGGATTGCACCTTCGCTATTAATTAATGTTGTGATAGTGCCCGATGTGCCAGGGTTTAGTTCTAGCGCACTATTTGCATCTATATTTACTGTACCAGCATGGTCTTGAAAGCTCCCTGCTGTGCCATCTCCTACCTGAAAAACTGCAGAATTAACATTTGTGGTTCCACTATAGCTTGCAGTGTTCCCATTGAAAATTAATCGTTGGCTACCTGTTCCTTGAATATTTATAGAGCCAGAACCTGCTATTGCTCCTGTATACGTCATAGATGAGGTAGGTAAGAAATTTACGTTTGAGCCACTTGCAATCTGTAAATTTCCGCTAAAAGTTGTTGCGGTGGAATTATCACCTATGGCAGCATCACCTACCTGTACATCCACTCCATTTGCAAATGCAGTGGTTCCGGTAAAGGCTAAATTTCCGGCACCCGTTTTGATTAATGAGGAAGATGATCCGCCCGAGTAAGAAATACCAGATAAGCCATAATTGACACCATCAGCAACATCAAGGTTTATGCTGGCCGTCGAGCCACTGCCTATTCGATCAGCACCCAAAGCCTGTGTATTTGCTGTTATACCGAGGGTTCCTCCAGTAAACTCAATGTTACCAGTGCCTCCCAAAGCCGCACTATGGTCAGCGACTACAGTACCACTGTATATTTGTGTACCTCCATTGTAGGTATTCGCAGCTTTTAAATAGAGTTTTCCTGACCCACCAGCCTTTAACAACTTTGCAGTTGTAATACCGGTTGCATTCGTAATCGGAACTTCAATGGAAAGATCGCCACTACCGCCGATTTTAGCCCTTGTATCATTACCAGCACCCCTTAAGGCAACGGTCCCATTATTCTCAGCAGTTATCCGGGCAAGTGTTCCGCTTGTGTTTTTGAGAGCTCCTCCTCCACTTACTCCCCCTTGCACGTCAAATGAATTTGATACAATTTGTCCATTCAAATCCACAAAAGCTCCATCGTGTATACCTACAGCTCCTGCTCCCAACGCGCCACCATTACTTATTTTAATTCCGCCACTAAGTACCGTGGTCTCTCCCATAGTATTTATTGCTGAAAGGGTTAATGTCCCAGAGCCCTGTTTTGTAAAGCTTGGAGTATTAATTACTCCAGTATATGTCGTGCTATCAGCCCCAATGGAAACGGTACAAGCAGCCCCGCAAGCAAGCCCTCCAGCACCAGTTAATGTGGTTCCAGCATTTGCGACAATGGTGCCAGCCCGATTAAAAGAACCCGTGAGAGTGATAACCGATGTGGCATTTAAGGTTAGGGTAGTGGAATAGGAATCGCTATAATTTTGTGCCAACGTTATATTGTCAGCCGTAATGCCCACGTTATTTCCATCTAAGGATCTGTTAAGAGTGGGGCCATCTATAAAGCCAATTGCATCGCCACCATCATAGGTATACTCACCGCTAGCAAGGGTATGGTTATCCGTTCCGTTTCCAATGGTGATCGTAGTAGGGTCCAAAAGCCACAATCCATATTCACCATTTTCTGCTCGCGTACTTACCTGAATATTTTGCGTATAGAGAGCATTTCCTGAGGTTTCTACCTTTCCTCCATCTCCCGAATGCTCTCCCCCTTCTGCTTTAAGTACCCCGTGGGCTCGAGTCACGGAAGAGGGGTCTGGAACATCCGACCAAATCACAACTTCTCCTCCATCGCCTGCAGAAATAGCACTTGCATCAATCAGGGAATCTGAAGAAACCGTTACAGTTTTCGCCGCCTCATGATCTCCTACCTTTGCTCCTTGCCAGCCACCACCCACATACACATTTCCTCCACCAGCACTTCCAGTCGCATCAATTTTTGCATTTGCAATCTTTACGTCTTTTCCAAAGATCTCAACAGAACCTGCTGTTTCTTCTATGTTTTTTCCAGAAACTTCCACAGTTCCTTCGATCGATGTTGTGCCTTCACCGCCTGATGTAAATACAATTTTTCCATTTTTGTTTTCAACAGTTACTGCTTCTACAACTCCAGTAGAATTGACCACACTTT
>JAOINQ010000053.1 GCA_028139685.1 Betaproteobacteria bacterium | reverse complement strand
CCAGAGTACACAACCTGCATTGACAGTTTCGGCAGCTTTGGGAATTACTTCGACTGGATCGCCTTGAAAGATTAAAAGATCAGAACCAAACTCTTGAAGTTTCTTTTTGATTTCACTCAGAGTTAGATAAATGAACCCCAATCTCCTGTCCACATGTAATGACTTCCTGTCCAGGATGCTAAAGGGACTACTCTTTATGTTATCAAGAATCACATGATCAAATACAAAACAGAAAGCTAATTTTTTACTCTTTAAAATAGCGTGCTTGACAAGATCATTCTCCATGATACGTAGGTCCCTACGCAACCAAATAAGAGAACCCCCATTTAAATTGAGTTTCATATTAAGACAGTTTGCGATGAATAAAAATTACAGTACACTATATTGTATGCCTAAAGATACTATAGCTTCCCCGTACATAAGTCACCATCTTTTAGTTGCAATGCCTGGGCTCTTAGATCCGGTTTTTTCTAAATCTGTTGTATACCTTGCTGAGCATAGTGGGGAAGGGGCTATGGGAATAGTTATTAACAAACCATGTGAACTCGACCTAAAAGCACTGTTGAAAAAACTTAATTTAGGAAGCCACGGTAATCAAGAAAGTTTAGAGGTTTCCGAACCAGTATATTATGGGGGCCCTATACAACAGGAGCGAGGCTTTGTTTTGCATGAGCCAGCCGGTACGTGGGCATCAACTTTAAAAATAAATGAGGCACTAGCCTTGACTTCATCAAAGGATATCCTTGAAGCTACAGCAAAAGGGGTTGGCCCTAAGAAAATACTTGTTTCTCTAGGGTATTCAGGTTGGGGTCCTGGTCAACTGGATACGGAGTTGGCATCAAACTCATGGTTGACTATCCCTTTAAAGGATAATAAGCTTCTTTTCGATACACCAGCTCATGGGAGGTTTGATGAGGCCTTTAAAATACTAGGGATCCATCCAGAGAACTTATCGAATTTTATTGGGCATGCTTAAAAAGAGAATACATACTTTTGCAAGAGAAAATTAACTCGACGCTTATAGGGTTTGATTATGGGCTCAAAAAAATAGGTGTTTCCATAGGGAATACAGTAAGTGGGGTCGCTTCTCCGCTCAAAATTCTATACAGTAAGTCAAAAATCGAAGGGTTAAAGGCAGCTAAGGAAGAGGTTTTTTTTTGGGATCCTGAATTAATAGTAGTTGGCTTCCCGTCCCACTTTGATGGAAGTATGCACCCTTTAGCAAATAATTGTAAAAGATTCGCCAGAAACATTAGCTTTGAAACTGGTAAGAAGGTACGATTAGTAGACGAGTCGTATACCTCTGTCTTGTCAAAAGGTAAGGGCCAAGATGATGCAAGAGCGGCGGCGTTAATATTACAAGTGGTTTTAGATGAGTTATTCTACGCAAATAAATAAATATGGTCGTTTGAATCATCTCTTAACTATAGAGGGTATTTCGCGAGATTATTTGATTAGGATTCTCGATAGGGCAAATAAATTTCTCTCTTTCGGGGATAATATTGTTTTAAAAAACCATCCAGTATTAAGAGGACGATGCGTCTTTAATATTTTTTTTGAGAATTCAACCCGAACTAGTTCAACATTTGAAATTGCTGCACGAAGGCTCTCAGCGGATGTAATGAAACTAAATGTTGTTGGTTCAAGTTCGTCCAAGGGGGAGTCCCTCTTAGATACGGTTGATAATCTTGTCGCAATGCAAGCTGATATGTTTATTGTTCGTCACTCGTGCAGTGGAGCAGTTCACCTTATTGCAGATCATGTAAATCGGGTTTCTCCCAATATACAGGTTTTAAACGCTGGAGATGGCTGTCACTCTCATCCGACCCAAGCCTTACTGGATATGTACACTATTAGATTCTTTAAAAAGAATTTTCGTAATTTAAGGGTAGCGATCATTGGGGATATCTCCCACTCAAGGGTCGCTCGATCAGATATCTTGGCTTTGTCCATTTTAGGGGTACCTGAGATTCGAGTCATATCGCCCAAGACGTTATTGCCTATGGACATTGAACAAATGGGTGTTACGGTTTTTTCGGACCTAAATGAGGGATTAAAAGATGTTGATGTGGTTATTGTTCTAAGATTGCAAAATGAACGAATATCAAGCCCCGTTTTGCCGAGTGCCCAAGAGTATTTTAAGTTTTACGGACTTACCGAAGATGCAATGAAGAATTGTGATGAAAATGCCATTATTCTTCATCCTGGACCTATGAACAGAGGTGTGGAAATCGATTCGAAAGTGGCAGACTCAGCTAGTTCAGTTATTTTGAAGCAGGTCACCTTTGGAATAGCTATCAGAATGGCTGTAATGGATTTACTACATCAGGAAAAATTAGAAAGAGATAATGGATAAGGAAGAAGAGTTTAAAACGATAGAAATTCTAAACGGACTCGTATATTGCAATACAGCCAAAAAATATATTCCTAAAAACATTACGATTTCTTCAGGAAAAATTCAAAGCATAAGGGCAGACACAAAGTCGGATTGTGGGTCAACATCTTCTCTTAAAATAGATGCGAAAAATTGTATCGTGACAAGCTCTTTTACAGATTGTGCAGTGAGAATTAAAGAACCAGGCTCTGAATATAAAGGGACGATGTATTCAGAGTTAAAATCTGCTGCAGCGGGGGGAATAACTAGATTGGCATGTCCCCCGGATACTGATCCAGTGCTAGATGAACCTGGCTTGGTAAAAATGTTAATTAATAAATCTATAGAATTTGAAAAAGCTATAGTAACTCCGCTGGGGGCACTTACTCAAAAGTTGGAAGGGCAGGACATCACAGAAATGGGAGAATTATTCGAAGCTGGTTGTATAGGTTTCTCGCAAGCAAATCAACCTATTCGTGATAATCAGGTATTACTTAATGCGTTTCAATATGCATCAAATTTTGATTTTCCAATTTGGTTATCTCCTAAAGACCCATGGATCGGACGAGATGGAGACATGCATAGTGGTTTGACCTGTACCAGGTTAGGTTTAAAAGGCGTACCTGACTGTGCTGAAACACTTTCATTAGTAACATTACTTAGAATAGCCGAAATGACAAACGCAAGATTACACCTGTGTCGTTTGTCCTCTCTTGAAAGTGTTGAAATTGTAAGAAAGGCGAAGAAACAGGGCTTGAGAATAACGGCTGATGTGGGGATACATTACTTACATCTCACTGATTTAGATGTTGGAGCATTTAACACAAATCTTAAGGCTATCCCACCATTTCGTGGACAAAGAGATCGAGACGCTCTTACCGAAGGGTTACTTGATGGCACGATAGATTTTATTTGTTCGGACCATACTCCGGTTGACATAGAAGATAAGACGTTGCCGTTTTCTGAGGCTGCGGAGGGGCAAATTGGTACTGAGTTATTGCTACCGTTAACTCTAAGTTGGGCTAAAAGGAATAAAATAGAGATGCATGAAGCATTGAATTTAATAAGTACGAAATCTACCACCATTTTAAACGAGGAAATTTCTAAAGTTGAGGAAGGAGCAGTAGCAAACGTGACTGTTTTTGGAGAAAATGATAGTTGGATCGT
>JAOINQ010000052.1 GCA_028139685.1 Betaproteobacteria bacterium | reverse complement strand
AGATAAATAAATATTTAGTGACTGAGCCTGATCAATCCATTTTTGTCTTCTTGCGGCGCAATCTATAATCCACATAGGATCAATTTCAAATGCTGTTGCATAAAGTTTTTTTATCTCAGCAGGAACTCTGTCAATTTTAGCCAAACTTCCATCAAAGTATTTCAGGTCAGCTACCATTACCTCATCCCAAAGACCAACTCTCTTGAGATCTCTAACCATCATCTCGCTCACCATTGTAAATTCACCAGACAAGTTTGATTTTACGTATAAGTTTTGAAATGTTGGTTCAATCGATGCAGATACACCCACTATATTGGAAATTGTTGCTGTAGGGGCTAGTGCTACACAATTTGAATTTCTGATGCCGTTTTTCTTAATTTTATTTTTTAAAGCTTCCCAGTCAAGTTGAGAACTCTTATCTACAACTATCTTTCTTCCGCGCTCCTGTTCAAGGAGTCTTAGTGAATCCAGTGGAAGTATACCTTGATCCCATAACGAACCTTTGAAAGTATCATATGCCCCCCTCTCTTCTGCTAATTCGCTTGAGGCGGAATATGCAAAATACGATACCATTTCCATTGATTTATCAGCAAACTCGACTGCTTCATCTGAACAATAAGGAATTTTTAAAGCATGGAGTGTGTCTTGAAATCCCATAACTCCTAATCCAACGGGTCTATGAGACAAGTTTGAGTTCCTGGCCTTGCCAACTGCATAAAAATTGATATCTATAACGTTATCGAGCATTCTCATTGCCGTTTTAACTGTGCGATTCAGACGTTCTTCATTAATTGTAATCTCCCCGTTGTCATCCTTCGCTAGATGATTAAGTAAATTCACAGAACCGAGGTTGCAAACCGCAATTTCAGATGGTCCAGTATTGAGAGTAATCTCAGTACACAGATTTGAACTGTGTACAACACCGACATGTTTTTGTGGGCTTCTTATGTTACAAGGGTCCTTAAAAGTAATCCATGGATGGCCGGTCTCGTATAACATTGACAGCATTTTCCTCCATAGCGCGACGGCGGACACTTCCTTGGTTGGCTTCAAATCTCCGTTCTTCGCCTTTGTTTCGTGTGATACGTAAGCTCTCTCAAATTCCTCACCATATTTATCATGAAGGTCTGGAACAGTGTCAGGAGAAAACAAAGTCCACTTTTCGTCGTTCACAACTCTTTTCATAAATAAATCAGGAATCCAGTTGGCTGTATTCATATCGTGAGTACGACGACGGTCATCCCCCGTATTTTTTCTCAATTCTAAGAATTCTTCAATATCAAGATGCCACGATTCAAGGTAAGTACAAACTGCTCCTTTCCTCTTTCCTCCCTGATTCACGGCAACTGCAGTATCGTTAACTACTTTTAAGAAGGGCACTACTCCCTGGCTATGTCCATTCGTACCTTTAATAAAACTCCCTAACGCACGTACAGGTGTCCAATCGTTACCTAGGCCTCCTGCATACTTCGCCAGCAATGCATTTTCTTTTATGGCTTCATAAATCCTATCTAAATCATCCTCTACTGTAGACAAGTAACAGGAAGATAACTGAGAAAAATTAGTCCCGCTGTTAAATAATGTTGGAGTAGAACTCATAAAGTCAAAACTTGACAGTAGGTTGTAAAACTCTGCCGCCCTTTCACTTTTATTTTCTTCCCTCAGTGCTAGTCCCATCGCTACTCTCATAAAGAAAATTTGCGGAAGCTCTATTCTCCTCCCTTCCTTACTAAAACTATCATTTCTATCGATAAGGAAATATCGATCGTAAAGCGTTTGTAAACCTAAGTATCCAAACTGAAGGTCTCTTTCGGGATTGATTGTCTCTCCGAGAAATTCAAGGTCGAAGCTTTTCAACTCTGGGCTTAAAACCCCAACTTGTACCCCCTTCTCAACAAATCGTGGGAAATAACTTTTATACGTCTCCTTAGCTTCGTTCGCCTGTACATGACGCCCGAGCACTTCCTTGCGAATCGAGAACAAGAGCAACTGTGCTGTGACTTTTGCATATAGGGGGTCCTTTTCAATAAATGTTTTACTCGTCATTATTAAAGTCTTTATTAAATCGTCAACTTTAATACCATCATATAAATTTTTAAAAACTGAATTATAAATACTTTTTGGTTCTACCTGGTCTGCATAGCCGCTGCACGCCTCCTCAATTATCTGTTTGAGCCAGTTTTCGTCGAGAGCCTTTAATTCACCGTCAACACTTATTCTTAATGATTCATCAGCCTGTGCATTTCCCTCTGATTTTTCACGCCTTTCTTTTGCTCGTTCCTCTCGATAAAGAACATATGACCTAGCAACCTCATGCTCTCCCGCTCTCATCAATGTTAGCTCGACTTGGTCTTGAATTTCTTCTATGTGAATAGTTCCACCGGATGGCAGCCTTCTGAGCAAAGTTTTTTCTACTCGCTCAGTAAATTCCTCGGTCATTTGTCTAACTTTCGCGCTGGCAGCGCTAGATCCTCCCTGTACCGCAAGAAATGCCTTTGTCATAGCTATGGAAATTTTTGAAGCCTCAAAAGGAACAACAGCACCATTTCTCCTCATAACTTTAATATCAGAGCTGTTTGCCTTAAAATTCAGGGAATCACTTTTTAATAACGATTCTTTTCTGTGTTCTGCTTCTTCTGTATTGTTGCTCATTAAATTTGAACTGTAATTTTCATGATGTTCTGCCGAGTCTCTCTGCATTGTTATTTCCCTGTATTCCTGTAAAATTGCCGCTAAAAATTACTAAATTTAGTAATTTTTTTAATTTATGTACTACAACTAGTAGAAATTGTAATCCCGAAAAAAATACGTTGCAATCTTTATTTACATTAAGGAAATAAAAAAATATTTTTTCTTGCAGTTTCAATAGCTTCCCTAACCCTATTCCAATCAAAATATGGTCCAGGATCTGTTTTCCTGCCTGGGGCAATAAAAGAGTGACTTGTTATACAACTTAAACCAGGCAAAAAATTCTTTATTGATATGATTAAATTTTCTAACGTATCATATTGAGTATCGTTGAATTTCTCAAAGTCCGTACCCTCAATTTCTATCCCTATCGAAAAGTCGTTACATCTAACCTTCCCCAAAAACGACGACTCCCCTGCATGCCAGGCACGATCCTGCAACGAGACAAACTGGATAAGGCTACCAGTTCTTCTTATGAGGAAATGAGAGGATACTTTCAAATTAAGTAACGGTTTAAATATTGGTTTTGATGTGTCTAATTGGTTCAAAAATAAATTTTCAATTTCCTCCCCTCCAAATATTCCCTCGGGTAGGCTAATATTGTGCAAAACGAGTAAATCAATTGTTACACCCTTTGGCCTGGAATCAAAATTAGGTGATTTTAATATTCGACAGTTTGAATCGCCTTCGCACCAGCCATTATCAGAAAAACCAAACCTTTTACTATGTTTTTGAAGGCTCATTACTGTCTACTAATTCAAAATAACATCCACCACAAATTGGGTTCCTAAGTAAGACAAAATGACTAAAAAACAACCAATTATTGTCATTTTTGCGACCATTCTCCCCCTCCAACCAAAAAAAAGTTTGCCAAAGACTATACAGCTGATTAACAACCATGCCAACAGAGAGAAAAAAGTCTTATGATCAAAAACTAGCGGCATCCTCCCACTCTCAAGATTGACAACGATACCGCTTAAGACTGTTCCGCTCAACAAAGCGAATGTTACTAAAAGTAGTCTGTGTAATGAAGCATCTAATTCAATGAGTGATGGAAGACTCAAGTCAGGCGTTCTTTTTATTGGATTTCGTAATGAATTTTCCTGAAAATGAATCGTTAATGCCCTCACAGAAGTGAAAACGAGGCAGGAATACGACAACA
>JAOINQ010000051.1 GCA_028139685.1 Betaproteobacteria bacterium | reverse complement strand
TATGATCTTTGAAAGACTAAATGGGTTTGCTTTTCAACCGAGCAATTAACTTTCATTCTAGTGACGATGGATTGCGTAGGTCCTTCTATAAAACCGGAAGCGGATAACTGCCAGAAGTGAACAAATTTTTTTCGTTTTTTTATACTTTTAGAATCCACGTAAATACGATCTAGACCCTTTCGAACATCGATTACCTCTACCCAATTAAAAGCACAAGCATTTGCACAAAAACAGAGTAGTACGGTTAGTGAGAGTTTTTTCATATCACGAGTAAAACTGGTAAGAAGTCAAAGAAACGCCGAAAATAAATTTCACAATCAGCCCCTTTTTCAGAGGATATTTCTTTATCTTTGTTAAAATGATACTTTTTCAACCCTATCATAGGATTAGGAGTTCTTGTGGATAAAGAAGTCATTATTAAAAAACTAACTGAAATTTTTGATTTAGAGTTGTCAGGAGTGATTCGTTATACGCATTATTCGTTAATGATATTTGGTCCAAACCGATTGCCACTTATTAGCTTTTTTAATGAACAAGCTAAGGAATCACTCGCACATGCTAATCTGGCAGGAGAGCACATTACTGGGCTAGGCGGGCACCCACCTCTCAATATCAAAGAAATAAAGGAGACTTTCAAACATAATATTTCAGAAATACTAAAAGAAACGCTTGCTCATGAAAAACGCGCCATACAAACGTATTACGAACTATTGAAAATAATTGATGGGCAGTCTGTTTACCTGGAGGAGTACGCAAGAAGCATGATTGGTCAGGAAGAACTACATGCTTTGGAAGTGGAAAAAATGCTCAAAGAGCATTAGAGTTTCTTACTAACATCTTCTTTAAGTGTAAGTAACGCTGAAAAAGTGATTCAGAATATTTAACCTCAATGAATTAAGCTTCTAGTAAGCCTCCCGGTCGCTTAGAAAGTAATATATTCTTATGATGTATCCAAATCACTGATATAGTAAACGCATATTTGCGAGAGTAGTTGTCAATACTTAACACAGGTAATATTCAGAATGTCAGTCGGTAGTTTAACTAGTACGGATTCCCATGGGCCCTATACCAGATATTTAGATGTTTATGGCATCAAGCTTTTGGTGTTGCCTGAAGTTTCTTACGAGTTTCCTGGCAAAGTTGCACAGATTTTTGAATCAATTCTTGCACCGAGTACGAATACGAATTCTGGATTAAGATCATCATTGTTGAATGAAATTCAGACAAATCAAGTTGGGCAAAGAGTAGGTTTTAGTGGGCCAAATTATTATGAAAGTATAGGTTCCGCTGAAAAATGGCATCAATATTCTGGTCCAATTAATTTAGTTGATTTTATTTGGGAAACTGAAGGGTCTTCTTCAGAAGTAATTGCAGAAATTTTGGAACATCAACTCCACACATTGCACAATTTAGTTTTTAGTAGCATTTATCCTGTGCAGTGGAATTATGCTGACCCAAAATCGAAGATAAATCTCGCCATGGAAGAAGCAGTTTCAGGAGGTTATTACAATACCGATGGAATGTATGATGGTCTCGAATTTTCCGAGTTGAAAACAATTTTGCTACAAGAATTTGCATTTTGGTTTACCGTAACTGCCTGGGACTACATAGAAGATTACTTCCCCGATAAAGCACCTGAGTGGACGCTAAAAAAATCAGTTGAATTGCAAGAAAACTTACCAATTACCTATCAACTCTATTCCGAAACGGTTGAGCCAGTTCTTTCAAAGCCTAACAAAATATTATTAGACTCTTTAGTGTTTTCTACTTCATCTACAACTGCTACCGAACTTGGGGATGGTTCAAGCGACGGTTCCTCCAAGATATTGTCATTAGATACTTTGTTATTTGTTTCTTCTTTGGAGAATGAAACTTTTTTGGGGTCAAGTTCAAAAACTAAACTAGCCGTTTCAGAAAATAAGGCTGACTACACGGTTGAGAGGGTAGGTGACGGTTCATCATGGCAGATAATTGGTTCCAATATTGGTACGGACACCATTGTTGGTTTTAAACGTCTTGAGTTTAACGACGGCACACTTGCGTTGGATATTGATCCAGGTGATACGGCTGGTCAAGCTTATAGGTTGTACCAGGCAGCGTTTGCAAGAACACCTGATATGCCAGGCGTAGCGTACCATATGAATGATATGGAAAATAATGGTTTAGTGTTATGGAATATCGCAAATAACTTTTTAGCTTCTCCTGAATTTAAGTCTAAATACGGAGAAAATCCCACGGACGAAGAATATGTAAATCTTTTGTATCAGAATGTACTGGGAAGAAGTGCGGATCCTGTTGCAGAGGTAGGGTGGTATCGAGAGCAATTTGATACAGGAGCTATGGACTGGGCAGCTGCACTGATTGGATTTGCAGAGTCACCAGAAAATGTTTCACTTGTTGCACCTCAGATAGAAGACGGGATCTGGATGCCATTTTAAGTGTGAGTAACAGCGTGAGTAAAGTCAAAAAAGTGATTCAGAATATTAAATAGAATCAATGGGTTAAGTGCTCAGTTCGAATCCCGCTCTCTCCGCCAATCGATTTAGAACCAGTTTTAACAGCTTATGTAGCCATCCGCTCTAAACCCGCACAGTTAAGCCATTCTTTCATCTACCCCTCGTTTTTCGATCATACTGTAACACTCTAAGTACGAGTGCATATCTTAGCACATGAATGCTTACCCATGCTTACTCTGGCATGCCCAAAAAAGCTAGCTCCCCCTTTTACCCCTCGAAAAAGGTTCGTGTCTAGGTGTAAGGACACGAACCGATCGGACACGAACCTCTTAGTTTTTGGGGTGTTTTGTGATTTTTTGTTTTACCGGAAGATCGGGGTTTTTGTACTCTGGTTTAAGAACACAAAGGTAAATCTTATCGCCCTCAAGAATATAAGAACCAGACATTTTTTCTTTTGTAGATGACCGCCTTGTCACAAATATTTTGTCGTAGCGGTCTTCAAAGCCCCTGTAGCTGTTTTAACTGTGCCCTTCCTTAGCTAATTTTTTTTTTGTTCATCATGAAGTGATGGTCTAAAAACTTTCTGCCTATTTTTGATTGGACAAAATTAATTTTTCGAATTGATACATTATTTTGAAGAAAGCTCTAATTGTTGTTTTTTATATTAAGACAAGAACTAAATCTCTAATTTATTCAAAATAAAAGTTATCTGATGATTTACTTTGCCATAAAAACTGAAATTGAATTGGTGGTCCTATTAGGTTGCAAGGTGTTGTATAATACCAATGTGGAGATAATTAAAAAAAATAATTTATTATTAAATTACCAACTTTGTTTTGCTCTTTACAGTGCGAGTAACTCGGTGATGAGGGCATATAATAAGAGGCTTAAGAAATATAACTTAACTTACACCCAATATCTAGTGCTACTGGTGCTTTGGGAAACATCAGGCACAACACTAAGTTACCTTTCGGAAAAGCTTAAATTGGGTTCTGGCAGTTTGTCTCCAGTTTTGAAAAGAATGCAAAACAATGGGTTGTTGCTGAAGGTTAGATCTGCAGAGGACGAGCGAACGATTAACTTAAATTTGACTCAAAAGGGCAATGAACTTAAGGAGACTGTATCAAAAATTCAGGAAGATGTTAGTTGCCAAACGGGTCTAACCCATCAAGACTATTGTGATCTTAGGGACTCCATTAACGAACTTAACAAAGTTTTAGAACTTACTGACAGCCCTAGGCTAAACATCCGCCTCTCATAAAAGGCTTGCTGATATAAATTTTGCTTTTTTTCAAAAAACTTTCCTATTTATATTGTGCGATAACTAATCGCGTGCTACATTTTTAGAGTCTCTGCAGGTTGAGATTTTTTTAAATTTTTTTGAGGAGAGATATATGTCCAGCAGTTCCAACAATCACAACAACAAACCCCCCTTTCTAGCAGGTATAAAAGGGGGGTTGTTCGTCACGAGTTCACCTTACGGTTGTCTCAGCTAACTCCAAAACAGTTGTACGATAAGGGGTAAAGTTAACCCTGTTCGACACTGCATAGAGTTTTGACGGGGCGTATAAGAATAGGGCAAAAGCCTGCTCATGCACATATGCCTCAAGCTCTCTTGTCAAACTTTCCTGATTGTGAGGACTATTTACGATTTTTTTGCCAATATCCTCAAAAC
>JAOINQ010000049.1 GCA_028139685.1 Betaproteobacteria bacterium | reverse complement strand
CGTTTGATTATAAATTAATTGATCATTCAGCTTTGGAGATTGTGGATACGGCTAAAAGGACGGGAGCAGTCGTTAAGGGTCCTTTACCTTTACCTACAAAAATTCGACGTCTCGACGTTTTACGGAGTCCGCATGTAAATAAGAAATCCAGGGATCAATTTGAGTTAAGGACACATTTGAGGTTAATGGATATAATCGAGCCTACAGATAAAACTGTAGATGCTCTCATGAAGTTAGATTTGCCAGCGGGCGTTGATGTTGAAATAAAATTGCAGTGAGGCGGACTTCTGTAATTTATGGTAGGATCGTGAGCTTTGGTTAGGAAAGTTGGGTAAAGAAAAGTATGGGTGAGAACGTTGTGGCTTCGGAAAAAGAAACACATTACAAAAACACTTTTGGTCTTATTGGAACTAAGGTGGGGATGTCGCGGGTGTTTGGTGCTGATGGTGCATCCGTTCCTGTCACAGTTATAAAGTTTGGGTTGAATGTCGTGTCTTCATTAAAATCCTCCCAAAAGCATGGTTACAGTGCCGTCCAAATTGGTTACAAAGAAGTTAAGAAAAATAAACTTAACAAGCCGTCACTCGGATATTGTGCAAAACTAGGCATACCTACAGTGTCTAAACTCAAAGAGTTTAGACTGAGCAATGAGGAGTCTATACCGTCCATTGGTTCCACCATGTCTATTGATAGTTTTGCTGTTGGCGAGTTTGTAAATGTAACCGGGATTTCCAAAGGTAAAGGCTATGCTGGTGCTATCAAAAGACATGGATTCTCCTCCCAAAGGACTTCCCACGGAAATTCTGTGAGTCATAGGGCTATCGGGTCCACAGGAATGTGTCAGGATCCTGGCAGAGTTTTTAAAGGAAAAAAAATGTCTGGTCATTTGGGTGCTGTTAAAAGAACAACCCGAAATTTAAAAGTTATAGAAGTAGATGGTAAAAACATGCTAATTATGGTTAAAGGTTCCGTACCTGGTAACAATGGCGCAGAGATTGTTTTAAAACCTTCTGTTAAGAAAAAAAACAAAAATGATGATGAATAATCGCAATGGAACTTAAAGTTTTAGATAAAAAAGGAGCAATAACAGAATCTAGAACGGTTTTAGAGTCTGTTTTCTCCAAAAACTACTCAGATGCCTTAGTGCATCAACTAGTTGAATCCTACCGAGCGAACGGCAGGGGCGGTAACCGCGCACAAAAAAATCGAAGTAGTGTAAAGTTCTCAACTAGAAAACCATGGAAACAAAAAGGCACAGGTAGAGCGCGAGCTGGAAGAGCGTCTAGCCCTTTGTGGAGGTCTGGAGGAGTCACTTTTCCCAGTTCCCCTGCGGAAAACTTCTCAAAACGCATAAATAAAAAAATGTATAAGGCTGCAATGCAATGTATATATTCTCAGTTAGCAAGGGAAGAACGGTTATTTATTATTGACGAGCCCTCTATAACAAAACCCAAAACTAGAGAGCTAATAGATGCGTTAAAATGTTATAAGGGGGTAAAACGCTTAATTATTTCGTTTGAAATTGGAGAGATGTTAGAGTTGGCAAGCAGGAACGTAAGGGATCTTAAAGTCCTTGCGTCAAGGCGAGTTGACCCTTTATCTTTGCTTTATGCGGATTTCACTTATATTTCTGAGAATGCTTTAAAGAGTATTGAAGAAAGGCTAGCATGAGTATCGATAAATATTACAACGTCTTGGTTGCCCCAGTTATTTCTGAGAAATCTACGTTAGTTGGTGAACAAGCCAATCAATACGTTTTCAAAGTTTCAAAAAGGGCAAATAAGAAAGACGTAAAAAATGCTATTGAACTTTTTTTTAATGTATCAGTGACGGCCGTCCAAATTCTTAATAGAAAGGGCAAAGAGAAGCGTTATGGAAGAACCGTAGGACGTAGAGTTAATGAGAAAAAAGCCTATGTTTCTCTCAAAGAAGGTCAAACCATTCAATTTGGATCGGAGGCCTAGTTTTTATGGGTACTGTAAAGCTTAAACCCACTTCCCCCGGACGACGTGGTGCTGTTAAAGTTTTAAGGGAAGGGCTTTATAAAGGGCGCCCGCTTAAAAGTTTAGTAGAGCCGAAAAGAAAAATCTCTGGGCGAAATAATGCCGGTAGAATTACGGTTCGACATAGAGGAGGTGCCCACAAACGGTATTATAGGGTTATCGATTTTAAGCGCCTAAAGGACGGTATTCCAGGAAAAGTAGAAAGAATTGAGTACGATCCAAATAGAAGCGCATACATAGCATTAATACTGTACAAAGATGGGGAGCGTCGGTACATTATCTGCCCAAAAAACTTAAATGTGGGTGATTTAGTTGAGTCAGGTCCAGAAGTTCAGATAAGCACAGGGAATTGCTTACCCATAAGAAATATACCTGTCGGGTCGGTGATGCATTGCATAGAAATGATGCCGGCTAAAGGTGCTCAGATTGCAAGGTCCGCTGGAGCTTACGCCCAGCTTTTAGCAAAGGACGGTCAGTATGCTCAAATAAGGCTCCGATCTGGTGAGGTTCGCAAGGTTCATATCGATTGTAGAGCAACGCTTGGCGAAGTAGGTAACGGTGAAAACAGCTTAAAACGCTTTGGTAAAGCCGGGTCGAAACGTTGGCTAGGTGTTAGACCAACCGTCCGCGGGGTAGTGATGAATCCAATTGATCATCCGCATGGTGGCGGAGAAGGAAAAACGGCAGCTGCACAGGCTCCCGTAAGCCCATGGGGGACACCGACAAAAGGCTATAAAACGAGAAGAAATAAGCGCACATCGGGAATGATTTTGGTCGATAGAAGAAAGAGAAAGGGTTAAGAATTGGCGCGTTCATCAAAAAAAGGACCATTCGTTGATCAGCATCTAGTTAAGAAAGTTGAAGCTGCGACAGCGAACAGAGACAAGAGGCCGATAAAAACATGGTCTAGACGTTCGACTGTTTTGCCGGAATTTGTTGGTTTGACTATAGCAATTCATAACGGTAAACAGCATCTTCCTGTATACATTACAGACAATATGGTCGGGCATAAATTAGGAGAGTTTGCATTAACACGAACTTTTAAGGGGCATGCTGCCGACAAAAAAGCGAAGCGTTAAATTACGAAAAAAAAGGAAATTGTTTTGTCAACATTAGCATCGGTAAGAGGAGTTAGGTTGTCCCCGCAAAAGGGAAGGTTAGTTGCGAACGCTATTAGAGGACTATCTGTTGAAAAGGCGTTGGATGCTTTACGTTTCCAAACCACCAAGGGCGCTGGCATTGTTAAAAATCTTTTGGAGTCTGCTATAGCTAACGCAGAGCATAATGACGGCCTTGACATTGATGAGTTGTATGTCGAAAAAATATTTGTGGAGAGAGGAACTAAGTTAAAAAGATTCGCTGCTTGTGCAAAGGGGAGAGGTGTGAGGATTGAAAAACCTACATGCCATATTTTTATTTCGGTTGCGACAATAGAAACAAAAGGTTAATAAAGTTATGGGACAAAAAATACAACCTACTGGCTTCAGACTTCCTGTTGCTCGAAATTGGACTTCAAAGTGGTACGCCAGTCACAGAGATTTTGCAAAGATGCTCAATGAAGACATCAAGGTGCGAAGTTATCTTAAGGAAAGATTAAAGTCAGCGGCTGTAAGTAAAGTTCTGATAGAACGCCCGGCGAAAAATGCCAAGATAACAATTTATTCTGCTCGGCCGGGGGTTGTAATTGGAAAAAAGGGAGAAGACATAGAAGCCTTAAAGACGGTGTTGGCCAAGATGTTAGGTGTATCTGTCCACGTTAATATCGAGGAGGTTAGGAAGCCCGAGCTGGACGCGCAGCTTGTGTCTGCAAGTATTACCCAGCAATTAGAAAAACGGATAATGTTTAGAAGAGCTATGAAGCGTGCCATTCAAAATGCTATGAGACTTGGCGCTCAGGGAATTAAAATCATGAGTTCTGGCCGTTTAAACGGAGCTGAAATCGCCAGGTGCGAATGGTACCGTGAGGGAAGAGTTCCTTTGCACACAATTAAAGCCGACATTGACTATGGCTTTTCAGAGGCGAATACCACATATGGAATCATCGGAGTAAAAGTTTGGATTTATAAGGGAGAGATGTTAACTAAGTCGGATATTGTTGGGTCACCTCAGGATATTGACTCACATATTGAAGATCAAGAGAAGCCGGTAAAGAAGATTAAGT
>JAOINQ010000005.1 GCA_028139685.1 Betaproteobacteria bacterium | reverse complement strand
TATTTTTAACTTTCTCATCAAGGTTTTTTAATGCGGAATAGATAAAACCATCTTTTTTAAGATTCGTAAGCCCCTTTTTTTTTTCCGACGGGAACAAGCCAAGATTTGGAAATACATGTTTATCCAAACCTAAGTCTATAATGTAATTAAATCCTTGCAGAGATTTGCCACTCACAAACAATTTCAGTAAATCGTCAGAAAGCCTAGCCTTTGGTATATTTTCTAACAAGATACCTCTTTCTCGCATTACATTCTTCAGTTTAGCCGGTATAGTCAAATCTAGTTTTGCTGCAATTCGGATGATTCTAACTATCCTTAAAGGATCCTCAACAAGCCTCCCCTTTGCGTTACCAATTATCACTATCTCCCTCTTTCTTAAATCAGAAATACCATTGTGGTAGTCCAGAATTCTCTCCGAGACAGGATCATAGTAGAGGGAATTAATAGTTAAATCACGCCTATTTACATCATCTTGAATGCTCCCAAAAGCATTATCTCTCAAGATGCGTCCATAAGAATCCGACGAGTTTGACACATTACGTTTCCTGAAGGTTGAGACTTCGATAGTCTCATTTCCAATGTAAACATGCACTATTCGAAATCGTCGCCCTATAATTCTTGATCGTCTAAACAGTTCTTTAATTTCGTGTGGGCTTGCATTTGTAACAATATCAAAATCTTTTGGCTTAACATTCAATAAAAGATCTCTAACAGCCCCACCTACAATAAACGCGTCCCAACCAGCTCTTTTTAGTTTTTTTACTATTGCTAACGCAGGGTAGGAAATTAAATCCCTTCGTATGTTTAATGTTGAGCTTTCAATAGAAGAAAACTGCTTTCTCGAGAAAATTCCAAACAACTTCTCAAGCATTGTCGAAGAGTTTAATAATTTGCCACCCCCGTTTTTCTGCATGTTCAAGCAAAACATCATCGGGATTTGTAGCTATTGGGTCTGTAACGGCTTCGAGAAGGGGGATATCGTTAACAGAGTCAGAGTAAAAAAAAGTCTTCTCAAAATGGTGTAATTTAAACCGGAGACTATCGAGCCATTCATTAACTCTAATTATTTTACCCTCTTGAAAACTCGCAACGCCATACGTCCGCCCGGTATACTCTCCTTCACTATCTTGCTCAACTAAAGTCGCAATCAGTTTCTTAAAACCGAATATCTCCGCTATCGGTTTAGTAATAAATTCATTTGTCGCCGTCACTAGCGCACAAAGATGACCCGCCTCTAAATGCGATTTTACCAATTCTTTTGCTTTCTTAGAAATAATTGGTTCAATCTCCTCACGGACAAATTCTTCTCTTAAGGAAAGTAGCAAACTTTTTTTAATTACTTTTAACGGTTTTAATTGGTAATCTAGAAATTCATTTAAATTGAGCGTACCGTTCTTATACTGAGAAAAAAATCTATCGCTCAACCTTGTGTTAATCTCTTCAATATGTTTTTTTTCCACGAGAAACTTTGTCCACAAAAGATCACTATCCCCAGGAATTAATGTATGATCTAAATCAAAAAGAGCAAGATTATTATGTTTCATCATCTTCAAAAAAATGCTTTATCGACCTTAAATTGATACTTTTTTTTTGTTTTACCGCAACTTCATTTAGTTTATCTAGCGCTAGACGCAATGTCCCGAGTTCGCGTGGAAGATGAGTCAGCATATAGTCTATAAGACTATCATAGGCGGAACTGGATGAGCACTTTATCCATCCGAGATTATAAATATGAACCCTGAGAGCATTTTTCTTCTCCTCATCCGGTAATTCTGCTAGGTGACATACCAATCCTTGCTTCAATCTGCTAATGAAATCTTCTCTAAAATTAAACTTCTTAAGATTTATTAAATCCACTCTGCTTGCAAAAACTAGCCTATTATTAGTAATGTGTTGATTAACTAGTTCTTCGAATAGCCTACTTTTAATCCCTTCATCTGCATTTTCAATATTATCTATATATAAAAACCAATTATTTTTTTTGGGGACGAACTCGTTTTTTACTTGACTATCTATATAAACGGAGCTTTTTTGTTTTTCTATTTGCCATGATCGAAGCCAAAATGTTTTTCCTGATCCTTTTTTTCCCCAAAGATAAAAGGTCTTGGATGATTGCCTCACTGGCATACTAAATCTTTTTAGAGCTTCTAATGTATCTTCATTGGTTGTTTTTATACCCTGTTTTAATGAAAACTTTTCAGAAGATTCCAAATTTAAAGTGAATTGTAGAAATTTATCTTTTGACTTAAATAACTGCATATCAGTTAAACTATACCAAGTAAAATTTAATTGAGCACCAACTTGAAAAAAAAAGGGATTACATACAGAGATGCAGGAGTAGATATTTTAGCTGGGGAAAGCCTTGTCAATAAGATAAAACCTCTTGCTGATAAAACTAAACGATCTGAAGTTTTAGATAATTTAGGTGGATTTGCCGGTTTATTTGCTCTGCCAGGGCAATATAAAAATCCCACCCTGGTGTCTTCAACAGATGGTGTTGGTACAAAGTTAATTATTGCATTAAATACTGGGCAGCATTCAACCATAGGAATTGATCTGGTTGCAATGTGCGTGAATGATATTATTGTAGTGGGCGCCGAACCACTGTTCTTTTTAGACTATCTCGCATGCGGAAAGTTATCCATCCAAACTGCGGCAGAAATTATTGAGGGAATATCTAAGGGTTGTGCTATGGCAAATTGTTCATTGTTGGGAGGGGAGACAGCGGAAATGCCTGGAATGTATAAATCTGGTGGATATGATTTAGCTGGTTTTACCGTTGGAATTGTTGAAAAAGAGAAAATAATTGATGGAAAAAATGTTCGTGAGGGAGATGTTGTTTTAGGAATAAAGTCTAGTGGTTTACACAGTAATGGATATTCTTTGGTCAGAGCAATACTCGAAAATGTTTTTGGACATGACTATTTACGCACAGCTATGGATTACAGGCTTAGCTTAGAGTCCGAACCACTACTAGATTTGATCATGAGACCCACTAAAATTTATGTAACATGCATCTCTAATGTTTTAAGTGAAGCTTTTTCAGAAGTTCATGCGATTGCTCATATTACAGGGGGAGGGCCGATAGGAAATATTATCAGGTCGATTCCTAAAAAGTATAAATGCGTATTGGAGTCTTCAAATTTTCCCACTACCCTGCTAATGGATTGGCTTAGAAAAGAAGGAGGTTTAGACAAGCGCGAATTTTTCAACGTTTTTAATGGAGGAATCGGAATGACCTTAGTGGTTGAAAAAGAGGCAGTCGAACGGATATCATCTATAGTTGAGGACGCGGGCGAGGAGGCTGTTTATCTAGGTGTTGTGAGGTCAAGATCGGGATCAGAGTCCCAAATAGAGATAAGTTGAGATAGTGGTTTTGCAAATGCCTTAATTTTTGTTAGATTTTCTAGCTTTGAAAGCCACGTTAGTTGGTGTTTAGCGAGGCGACGAGTTGCAAGCTCCGCTTCAATAACAAATTTGTGAAATGTAGTCCTTCCTTCGATATAATCTATTGCCTGACGGATACCAACAAGCCGTCCACATGGACTAGTTTGGGTCAAGCCAGCGTCTTTCTTAAGCTTGATAACTTCTTCTAGCATCCCCTCATCAATCATAGAATTTAACCTAGTATTGATATTAGCTTTTAACTCCTCTTTCGAATCGGGTACTAGCGCTACGATACGCACCTTATCATTTAGCCCCTCATAATTGGGCAATTTTTGCCAATACGATAAAGTTTTTCCAGTGGAATACCAAACTGAGAGTTGACGTACTATTCGCTGAGAATCATTTTTATTTATCCTCCGCGCAGCTTCCGGATCTATTTTTACTAGTTTTTCGTGCATACACCCCCATCCGATTCTTCTGCCTTCACTTTCGACTAAGGCTTTTTCGCTTTCTGGGATGTCTGGTACTCTCGCTATTCCGTGGATAAGTCTCTGTAGGTACATCATTGTACCTCCTACTATTAGAGGAGTCCCACCGTTTGCAGTAATCTCCCTGATAATTTTTTTTGTATCTTTTAAAAATCGTGCCGCGGAGTACGATTCCGTAGGATCACAGATATCTACCAAGTGGTGGCGCACCTCCAGCAGGTCTGTTTTTGAAGGTTTTGCAGATGATATGTCTACCCCCTTGTAGATCTGTGCAGAATCCATGCTTATAATTTGAAACTTGTTTTGTTTTTTTATTTTACATAAATGCATGGCAAGCTTTGACTTACCAGCTGCAGTAGGTCCCGTAATACATAAAATTTTCCCCGCCATTGATCTACTTGCCTCTGTAAAAAAGCTTATCTAAAGATTTCATTGATAATTCTATCCAGGTTGGTCTTCCGTGATTGCAAATACCTCCATTTGTTGTTAATTCAATTTTTCTTAAAATATACTCTATCTCCGCTATAGATAATTTACGATTAGCTTTTATTGCGGATTTACATGCAATATTCCCTAGGATCTCATCAACAGTCTCTGTAATATTTGATACGCATTCCGAATGTAAAATTCCCTCTACTATATCGTGCAAAGCAACTGTATATTTTTTGCCAGCTAATATTTCTGGTATCCCTTCGATGATGAGAGTTGCTTCACCAACAATTTTTACCTGAAAGCCGAACTGATTAATGATTTCTATTCGGTTTTTTAATAACTTTAAATTTCCTTCATCAAAGCCAATGCATTCAGGGATAGTTAACTTCTGACAATTTAGTTGGTTATTATTCTTTTTTAGATCCTCTAATAATATTCTCTCGTGCGCTGCATGCGTGTCAATGATTAGGAGCCCCCTAGTATTCTGGGCGAGTATGTAAGTATCATTAAGTTGGCCAATCGGATAACCTAACTTATGTTCAACACTATTCTCGTTTGATCCTTCTAAAAGTGTTGGATTGGAAAAAATTTGTTCGAGTTTTGGAAATAGGTGATTGTCTGTTAAGGAATTCAATTCAAATCCACGATTTATTTCAGTTTTGTTGTTATCCTGTATTTTTGAACTAGAGAAAACTAATTTATTGCTTCTCTGGCTAGGGTCATTAGATGACAGTGAATCACAAATAATTGAATATACTGCTTTATAAATATTACTATTTTGTTTAAAGTACACTTCTTTTTTATTAGGGTGGACATTAAAATTTATGTAATAGTTGGGGATAGTGATAAATATGAGCATATATGGTTTATGAAGCTCATGAATTCTATTTTTAAACGCGTTCTTTATTGCATAGGAAATTGTTGAATTTTTTATCGGTCTATTATTGACATAAACAAAGAAAGGAATTTTTTTGCTAGCTTCTTGATTAGTCGAAATAAACACCTTTATTTTTAAGTCTTCGAACTGTTTAGTGGTAGCTTTGACTTGCTCTTCTTTAAGCTCAAAAATCTCCGCAAATCTACCCAGTTCCGAGGATTTTCTGAGGAGCATAACTTCCCGTCCTTGATGAAATAGGCTAAATTCAATTCGGGGATATACTAGGCTTAGCTGAGTAAAAATAGCTTGGCAATGCTTAAATTCAGTAGTGTTGTTTTTGAGGAACCTTTTTCGGGCTGGTACATTGTGAAATAAATCCTCAACGAAAATATCAGTGCCGTCATGGCCGGGTGATAAGAATACGTCCCATTCTCCGTCAGTTTTGACCAATTCGAACCCGGTTTCTGAATTGTGCACTTTAGACCGTATTTTTACATTCGCTACCGATGCTATTGCCGCCAAGGCCTCACCACGAAAACCATGACTTTCACAGTTTTGTAAATCCTCCTGCGTTGATATTTTGCTAGTTGCATGGTTTTCAATTGCTAACCCTAAATCATCTTTTTGGATTCCAGAACCATTATCTGAAACAACTATTAACTTTGCTCCACCCTCCAAGACTTTTACAACTATCTTGTTAGCCCCAGCATCAATTGAATTCTCTAACAATTCTTTTACAACTGAGGCTGGTCGTTCAATAATTTCACCTGCGGCAATCTGATCAATTAGTGTTTGAGAAAGTTTGGCAATCTTCACTTTATTAAAACCTTAGTTTGCTATTTTTTATAAAAGTTATAATTCCGTTATTGAGAGCGCTTGCAATTTTTTCTTGGTGAAGTCCATTTCTTAATCTTTTCTCTTCTTGAGGGTTGCTAATAAAAGCTGTTTCAACAAGTATTGAAGGTATATCAGGATTTTTTAAAACAGCAAAACCCGCCCCTTCAACATTCTTTTTGTGTATATGACTTATCGTTGATAGCTCCTCAAGAACCTCTTTACCTAAAATTGAAGAGTTTTTAATTTGAGCTGAAGTGGACATATTAAAAATCGTTTTTGCAATTTCATCATTCTTGCTTAATATTTCTCCACCAACCAGATCAGACAAATTTTCTTTTTTGGCCAGCCACCTAGCGGCCTCACTAGATGCACCTTTAGCGGATAAAATATACACACTAGCACCTCTCGCGTCTGGTCGTATCCAGGCGTCTGCATGGATTGATACAAAAAGGCTTGCATTAGCTTTTTTGGCCTTTTTTATTCTGTTGCGCAGGGAAATAAAATAATCACCGTTCCTTGTCAAGAAAACTTTAAACTGTGGATTCCTTTCAATTTTACGTTTGAGTCTCTTAGCTATTTTTAAAACTACATCTTTCTCCATGGTTCCCTTTTTTCCGATTGCACCTGGATCTTCTCCCCCATGACCGGGATCAATTGCAATAATAATTGGTTTGTTACTTGCTTTTTGTTTCTCAGTCCTTTCGTTGAGCTTTTTACCCCTTTCGTAATTTTCTAAAAAACTTAGTAATTCATCCTTTTTTCTTGGAGGGATAAAATCAATAACGAGTCTGTCTCTGTAATGTGCAACAGCAGGTATTGACGAAATTCTTGCCCGTGTTAAAGGGTTTGTATAAAAAATAATTTTTACATAATTATCTGGTGAGTTAAAGATAGATATTTTTTCTATAGGACTTTGGTTCAAATTGATATTCGCTAGCTTATTGAAGTTATTTTTTGTAATATTCACATCAAAAATTTTAATTATGATTTTGTCTGGATTTTTTTCGTTCGAGTATTGAATCCTTATCTTTTGTTCTAAGTGCTCGATAGCCAATCTAGTGTATTCTTCGCTTGGCCATATTCTCACAGCCGCTATTTCAAAACCACGGACAACTCTAGGCAGAACGTACAGAAAGTAAAATAGCGGAATATGTAATATGAAGGTTTTTCGACTTATCATTTGGGTAGGAAAAAATTTTGATTGTCTAGGAGTTGTGGTTCTTTAAAGTAAATCGACAGATTTCGTTTGTTTTTCTCTATTTTGTATTCTCCTAACGAGATTTCCAGCCTAACGTCGGGTGTTGGTAACCGTTCTGCTTTTTCTGGCCATTCCAAAAAAATTAAAGTATTTTCCTCCTCGAACAAAGATCCAATTTCTCCATCTTGCCATGCAGTAGGATTCTCCATACGAAACAAATCAACATGATAAACAGTTTTTTTCTTTGTCTCATAATGTTCAACCATATTGAAACTTGGGCTCTTAATATTTTCATTAATACCAAATTTTTTTAATAGAATTCTTATGTAGGAAGTTTTCCCGGATCCAATTTCTCCACTAAAATAAAGATAGTGCAAGGTATTTGATTCAATTAAGTGGTGTAGCTTAGAGGCTATAATCACAAATTCTGACTCTTCGATCCCTTTATAAACAAGTTTGTTTTTTTTACCCATGATGTTATCTTAAACCGATGAAGTGTGATATAAAAAGCAAAAAATTGATTGCGAGAGAAATTAACAAAAAAATAAAAAAATCCGGTTATGAATCTGGATTTTCGAAGGTTGGTATTCTTGCAATAGATGACTTAAAAATATTAAACAATCTTCCTGAGGATTATAACGACTATTTGAAGGCTAATATGCATGGTGACATGACATACCTAGAAAAAAAACTGCAATACTTTCATGAACCTCACAAGATCCTGCCAGGAGTTCAGAGCGCTATAGTAGTTGCGATGAATTACCTTAGTAGAGATGCAAAGCAAGAATGGCAGAAAATTGAATTAGCAAAACTTGAGGACCCAGATGCCGGCTATGTCTCTACTTACGCACGTGGGAGAGATTATCATAAAGTTTTAAAAAAAAGTCTTAATATTTTTGCAGATAAAATATCGACGATAACCGGGAAATTTGGTCATAGAGCCTGTGTCGACTCAGTTCCAATTTTTGAGATAGAGTTGGCAGTTCTTGGTGGTATCGGTTGGAGGGGGAAAAACACTCTTCTACTTAACAAGGACCACGGGTCAACATTCTTTTTAGGTGTATTACTTTTGGATTACCCTCTGGAAACCGATAAATCAAGTGTAATAGATCATTGTGGTACTTGCATTGCTTGTATAGAAATTTGTCCAACGAAAGCGTTTTTGGGTCCATATAAGTTAAATCCAACTCGTTGTATTTCATATCTCACTATTGAGCATAAAGGTATTATTCCAATCAAGTTAAGACCACTGATTGGTAACCGAATATATGGATGTGATGACTGCCAACTTATTTGCCCATGGAATAAATTCGCCAGGGTAGCACAGACCGCTGATTTCGATGTACGCAATGGACTTGATGACACGAGACTCGTTGATTTATTCTCATGGACTGAGTCCGAATTTCGAGATAGACATTCGGGAAGTGCAATTCTTAGAATCGGTTATCACCAATGGTTAAGAAATATAGCTGTAGCCCTTGGCAATGCGGCTCCCCGAAAAGAAAATTATAAATACAGGTCAGAACAAAACAACAGCGAAACAAAACGGAAAGCAATACAATTATTGAAAAAAAGGATTTCCGATTCGAATCCATTAGTGAGCATTCATGCCTCCTGGGCATTAAGTAAATATGAGTCGAGGATATAGATCGGAAACCGTACTTATAGAACAGTTTTGTGGAGTGCTGTCTCTAGAGTCTGGTCTATCTCGTAATACAATCTTGGCATATCGTGCTGACGTAATCGATTTCAATTTTTGGTTAAAAGAAAAAAATGTAGCAATTTCCGAAGTTTGCGAGTCACTGATAAGTGATTATTTTGCTTGTGTAAGAAAAAGCTTAAAGATATCAACCTTAAATAGAAAAATATCCGCCATCAAAAAATTTTATTTATGGATGGATAGAGAAAAGTATATAAGTACTAATCCCTCTAGTAGGATAAAGGGTTTAAAGTTCAGTCAGAAATTAGCTTTCGTTTTGACTGAAAACCAGTTGTCAACCCTTTTTTCGTTACCTAATACAGAAACTGACAATGGTCTTAGGGATAGGACAATTTTGGAATTAATGTATGCTTCCGGATTAAGAGTGTCAGAGCTTGTTGGGCTTAAATATACTGATTGCTTATTGTCAGAAAAAGCAGTTATAGTTTCGGGAAAAGGTAGGAAAGAACGGGTAGTCCCTTTTGGGGACGAAGCATTTTTTTGGATTGAGAAATATTTATCTAGCGCAAGGCCAAAGATTTTGAAAACTAAGTCGTCAGATTTCTTTTTCGTAGGTAAAGGTGGGGGTAAGCTTAGCAGACAATTTATATGGAAGTTGGTTCGTAAATTGGGAGCTCAAGTTGGTTTAGAAAATGATTGTACACCCCATACATTCAGACATACCTTCGCAACGCATCTCCTAAACAATGGTGCAGATTTGCGGGCTATTCAACTTTTATTAGGTCACTCTGATATATCAACAACACAAATTTATACTAAAATAGCTCTAGACAATTTAAAACAAATTTATGCTAAACATCATCCAAGGGCCTAAGTTATAGAAGTTCTCATAACAATTATATTTTGCAGCGTTGCTTATTTAATCGGATCAATATCTTTTGCGATTATTGTGTCTAATTTTCGTGGCATAGCAGATCCAAGGGATTACGGCTCTAAAAATCCAGGAGCTACTAATGTTTTTAGAAGTGGTGATCGGCTTGCAGGATTGCTTGCTTTTCTGGGTGACTTCGCCAAAGGTTATCTCAGTGTAGCTCTGGCTAATTTGGTATCGCAGATTTTATTGGGGAATCAAAGTTCTGTAACGGTAATTACTGTCTTGGTCTCCTTAGCGGTTATCCTTGGTCACATTTACCCTGTTTTTTATGATTTTAAGGGAGGCAAAGGAGTTGCAACTACTTTTGGTGTTCTTCTCGCTACATCATTTACTCTTGGGGGGCTAGCAAGTTTAGTATGGGTGATCACTTTCCTTATAACAAAGATTTCTGGGTTTGCCGCTATATCAACTGCACTCACTCTTCCGGCAATCTCCTTTTTTGTAATTAAGCTGGAGCACCTTCAAGAATTTTGGGTTATATTCGGAATGATTTGCATTATCTCTACGTTACTTCTTTTCAGACATTCTGCTAATATTTTAGCTCTATGGAGAGGTTTAAAAAAAAATGAAAATTAATTTCTAGTTGCGATATTCCATCTAGGTTTCACTTTTAATTCGTCAATGCGATAATCTGTCTGAAATAGGCTTTTCAAGCAAGCAGCCCACGCAATCATGAGACCGTTATCTGAACAAAGGTGTTTTGGCGGTAGTTTCAAATTGACTTGCATCGCTTGACAGAGATTCGATAAGGTTTCCCTGATATAGTGATTTGCAGCTACTCCCCCTGACACCACCAATGAATTAGTACCAGTTAACGTAATTGCTTCCCTAATTTTCGAAGCCAATAGTATAGATACCGTGTTTTGTAAGCTTGCAGCGATATTGTTTTTCCAATAGCGTTCTTTCGAGGATTTGCATTTTGTTATTTCACGAATGACTGCGGTCTTTAAACCAGAAAAGCTTAAATTTAGACCCTGTTTTTTTAAAAGAGGTTTTGGGAAAAGGTATTTTACAGGATCTCCCTTTTGTGCTAATTCCTCTATGATGGGTCCGCCAGGATAACCATACCCCAATTCCTTACTAACTTTATCAAAGGTCTCTCCGATTGAGTCATCAACTGTTTCACCCAGTAATTCATACTTTCCAATCTGTTTGGCTAAAATAATCTGTGTATGACCACCTGAGATCAAGAGAGTAAGAAAAGGGAAGTTACGCTTAGGGTGCGACTTTGTTTCTATAAAAGCCGACAAAACATGTCCCTCTAAATGATTTATCGGAATTAAAGGTTTGTTTATAGCTGCCGCTAATCCAGCCGCAAAGTTTAATCCGGTTAATAAAGAGCCTTTGAGACCTGGTCCAGTGGTAACCGCAATTTTAGACAGGGAAGACGGGTCTATATCACCTTCAAAAAGAGCTTGTTTCGTCAAGGGAAGCAAGGAACGTAAATGTTCTCGAGAAGCCAGCTCAGGCACTACTCCCCCATACTTGTCGTGCAACTCCGTTTGAGAAGCTAATTTATTACTAAGGATATCGAGATTGATCTCTTCAGGGTTATCTCTAGTAATTGATGTTTTTATAATTGAAACTCCCGTATCATCACAGCTAGTCTCTATTCCCAAAATGAGATCTTCTCTTATCATAGGCCTAGTTCTTGTTAATTATTGAAAAAAAAGTAACTATATTGCATACTATACCCCTTATTTAAATTACACAGTAAAAGTTAAGGGGTCTTATGCCTGTAGTTAGATTGAAGGATAACGAACCGTTTGAATCCGGAATGCGGCGATTTAAACGAACGATTGAAAAAATAGGTTTACTTACTGAGCTAAGGGCTCGAGAGTTTTACGAAAAACCAACGGCCGAGCGAAAAAGGAAAAGGGCAGCTGCCGTCAAGAGGCACCATAAGCGGATACGGTCCCAAATGATTCCTACTCGGAAATACTAGAAGGGCTAAAAAAACGAAAGGTCGGGCAGGTTAAATGGTAACTCCCGAGTTTAAAGCTAATCTACTGGAACGTATTGACATCGTTTCATTGATCTCCGCTCATGTGGAATTAAAACCTAAGGGTTCCAACTATCTCGGTCTATGCCCTTTTCACAATGAGAAGACAGCGTCATTCAGCGTTAATTCGTCGAGACAGTTTTATTATTGCTTTGGATGCGGAGCCAAAGGTGATGCTATACAGTTTTTGATGGATTACTTTAATTTCAGTTTTGTTGATTCTCTAAAAGAGCTATGCCAAAAAGCCGGAGTTCATTTTCCAGAAGAACAAAGTTTTAAAAATTCTACTCCAGATTCAAAGAGACAACATAAAGTTCGATCTAACCATAAAAAGCTTTTGCTTGCGGCTGCCAGGTTTTATAGAAGTAGATTGGCGTCGGATTCGGTTGCCGTTTCGTATTTGAAAAAGCGGGGAATTTCCGGGAAGGTTGCTGCGAAGTTTCACATTGGGTATGCTGGAAACTCCTGGAACAGTCTAAAGGAAGTTTTCAGTGATTACGAGGACAGCTCCGATTTGTTCCATGTTGGCCTAATCAAGAAATCGGAGTCGGGTAATAAAATTTTCGATAGGTTCCGTAAACGTATAATTTTTCCAATTTTCAATAAGTACGGTGAGGTGATAGCCTTTGGAGGTAGGACGATAGTTGATGATAAAAATGTGCCAAAATATTTAAATTCCCCAGAGACAGATTTGTTTGTAAAAAGTAAGGAGCTTTACGGCTTTTTTGATGCGCAAAGATTCATCGCAAAAAGTCAAGTTGTAATAGTTGTAGAGGGTTATTTCGATGTTATTTCTATGCACCAGGGAGGATTTAAAAACACTGTTGGCACTTTGGGAACTGCTCTATCTTCGTCACATTTCTTGCAACTGGAAAGAATAAGCCGTGAAATAATATTTATGTTCGATGGAGACGCGGCAGGAAAACGTGCTGCATGGAGAGCGGCTCAGATTGTATTGGCTAACTTGAGCAAACAAGATATGTTGGTTAGTTTTATTTTTTTGCCTCAGAATAAAGACCCAGACACGTTTATTAGGGAAAAAGGTAACGAGGCATTAGCGAAATTGCTCAAGAGTGGTATCCCACTCTCAACCATGATTCTAGAAACTGTTTGCTCATCGGACCATTTGTCTTCTGTTGAGGGAAAGTCTAGTGCAATAGCAACGCTAAAAAATCTATTTAAGTCAATGTCTGAGGGAATTTTTAAGCGTCAATTAATGCAAGCAGCAGGGCAGCATTTATCGTGTTCAATAAGTGAGTTTGGAGACACCAGCGAAATCCCGAAAGAACATCTAGAGTGGAAAAATCATAAGGTATTTTTTGATAAAAAATCTGAATTAGTTGCATCTCCGGAAATCCAAATGCTTAAAGTTTTGGTTAGAGACCCAGAGAACCTCACATCAATTTTTAGTGAGGATCGGGAATGGTTCATGAAAGAATACGAAGCAATTTTGACATGGATTCAAGAAAACGGCGGTATTGGCGATAACCAGAATGGTGGTGACAATCCCAGCTATGAATTTGAGCAAGATAATAGGATGTCCAAAGACATGATTCAGGTAGTAAAAAAAGTATCACAATCCGATCCTGTTCTGGACAATATTTTAAAGAATAAGGGGACACTGAAAAAAGAATTCGATTTTTTATTTGTCACCTTGAAGATAGAATATCTTGAGACAAAGGCAAAAAATCTTACTACTAAACCGGAGGTTCAAATTAGTGAAATTCATGAAATAAGGAGGGAAATATTGAGCTTAAAGAATGCTCAAGTTAGATAAGTCTGGTATCCTTATAAGATTTACGTCTGGGAGTGCATAGACTTAATGGACAAATTTACCATAGTTGGTTGATAGTCTGTCCTGTAGGTACGTGGAACTTTTAATTATGGAATCATGGAGTTAGGATGGCGACGAGAGCAAAAAAAACGGTGAAATCGAAGAAATCCACCAAAAGATCTGATGTTGTTGCAAAAACAAAATCCAAAAAAAAAGCTGTAACAGGCTCGGGAAATGCTAGGAAAAAGGCAGCAGGTAAGCGCGCTGTTACAGGTTCAAAAAGCAAACCAAAAAAAACTAAAAAGACAGTAACGAAAAAAACAGTTAAAACGAAATCTAAAAAGGTAGTTAGCGCAAAAAAAGCGTCAAATAAGAAAAAACCTTCTGCCGCAAAGAAAACTGCTTTATCTCCTACAAAGAAAAAAAAGACAAAATCCCGTTCGAAGTCATCCAATCCTTCTAGAAAAAACGCTGTAAAGAATGCCAGAATCAAAATTACTGATGGGTCTTCTTCAAGCTCAAAAAACAAAAAAAAGAAAAAATTAGTTAAAAATGAAAAGAAGCCGGCCCCCGTAATTAGTCAAACTCTTCCTGAGAATGATTCTGTGGATAAATTGCCTACTAAAAAAAGGAGGGGAAGAAAGCCGAAAGATCCCGCTCTTAAAGAGCTCGAAAAATCCAAATCACCGGTTCGCGGAGAAAAAAACAAAGCAAAACGCAGAGGTAGAAGGTCTAGGGATCGCCGGCTTATGGAATTTATGCCTAGCGGGCCGCTCACTGACGAGGAGATTGAGGCAAGGAAGGCGAGACTTAAAACTTTAATTCTACTTGGCAAAGAAAGGGGTTACCTGACACACGGGGAGATAAATGATCATCTTCCTCATATACAGTTGGATAGCGACCAGATGGAATCGATAGTAATTACTTTTAATGAGTGGAATATCGCAGTCTACGAACATACTCCCGACACTGAAGCGCTTTTGCTTTCGGGAGAGTCTACTGCCTCTGATGGTGAAGATGCCGAGGAGGAAGCTGAAGCTGCTTTGTCCACGGTCGTGGATTCTGAATTTGGCCGAACAACAGACCCAGTGAGAATGTATATGCGAGAGATGGGTTCTGTTGAGCTTCTCACACGGGAAGGCGAGATTGTCATTGCTAAGAAGATAGAGGCGGGTTTTAGGGAGATATTAGTTGCTTTAGCGCGTTGCCCCGTTACTATAAATGCAATCATTTCTTTTGGTTCCGAAATAGAGGAAGGGAAACTGAAGATTGAGGAAATAGTAGACGGGATAATTGATCCAGATGCCCCAGAGGAGGATTTGTTAGCGAATACGGAATCAGAAATTAAGGCCATCGAAGAAGATGAAAACGTAAAGGATGAAGACGACGGACAGGCCTCATCAAAGTTACTGGAGAGGCAAAAAATTTTCATGGAAAAAATTGAATTAATAGCAACAGAATTCTCTTTGATGGGAAAATCCCTTGAGGAAGATGGTTACAAATCGGATAGATATCTTAATTGTCAGGAGAAAATTAAAAATCAATTGATGTCCATAAGATTTACAGCTAAGACGGTTGAAAGCCTTGCAGCTTTTCTTCGCTATGAAATGGATGAGGTGCGGAGTGTCGAGCGTAAAGTGAGGCATCTTGTTGTTGATAGAGTGGGTTTGTCTCTCGAATGGTTGGTCAAAGATTGGGCCGGAAATGAAACTAATTTGAGTTTCTTCGAGAGCAAAAGAGACACGGTTCCAGATGAGAAAATAAGTGCTTATGACAGAAATTTAGCTGCTTTAAGGGAACTGCAACAAACATTAATTGATGTGCAGACAAAGGTTGTTTTACCACTCAGAGACCTTAGAGAAGTCAATAAGATGATGACTAAGGGGGAACGAGCTGCGAGGGAGGCAAAAAGGGAGATGACAGAGGCGAATTTGCGCTTAGTTATTTCTATTGCAAAAAAATATACTAATAGAGGGCTACAGTTTCTAGATCTCATTCAGGAGGGTAATATTGGACTGATGAAGGCTGTCGATAAATTTGAATACCGACGCGGTTATAAATTTTCCACATACGCGACCTGGTGGATTAGGCAGGCGATTACAAGATCAATTGCTGATCAGGCTAGAACTATTCGAATCCCAGTTCACATGATTGAAACAATTAATAAGATGAATAGGATCTCCAGGCAAATTTTGCAGGAGACAGGTAAGGAACCTGACCCTCACGTGCTCGCTGAAAAAATGGAAATGGTAGAAGAAAAAGTCCGAAAGATAATGAAAATTGCGAAGGAGCCCATATCTATGGAAACTCCGATTGGTGACGATGAAGACTCTCATTTAGGTGACTTTATAGAAGATCTTAATACGCTACTACCGATGGAAATTGCTCTACAAGATTCTATGAAAGATGTAGTCAAAGAAGTTCTTGATTCTCTTACTCCGCGTGAGGCGAAAGTCTTACGAATGAGATTTGGGGTTGAAATGGCTACAGACCATACTCTTGAGGAGGTTGGCAAACAGTTTGATGTTACCAGGGAAAGAATCAGACAAATTGAGGCGAAAGCGCTCCGGAAACTGAGGCACCCAAGCCGAAGTGATAAGCTGAAAAGTTTCCTCGACAGCCTTTGATTTATTAATCACCTGGATTAAGCTTGAAAAAATAAGGGGCCCATAGCTCAGTTGGTTAGAGCAGTCGACTCATAATCGATTGGTCACAGGTTCGAGTCCTGTTGGGCCCACCAAGTTTGGAGAATCAATGGTTAAGTTTTCCGCATATAGTTTCATGCTCTTATTTTTTCTTTCTTCCAAAGCATTTTCGTTTGAAAAGAGTGACTATGAGTTTGAAACTCTACTTATCCATGATAGTCCCGATCAAAAAGTTTATTTGGCCTTTGAAAAAACTGGGTACCTCAAGAAAATCGCCACTGAAGCAGGGGTTAACTCTCTTTTAGTTGTTAAAAAAAACGGTACTTTTGTGGTAGATCCTGGCCCTCACCGCGGATATATTACTAAACTTTTCAACGCTATTATATCGAAATACAACATCGAGCTACCTCCCGTAAAATGGGTGTTTAATTCTTCCGCCAAGCCCGAAAAAGTGATGGGCAACTACACTTTTTTAAAAAGCAGCCCTACTTTTATAAGTTCTGAGAAAACTGCAGCATATATGGAAACAAAATGCGAGGATTGCAGAGATGACATGATGAGAGAAGTAAACCCTAAGGAACTGGTTGGTAGCGAGATCGTAATCCCGAAATATATTGTCAAGGAAAATTCTCTTCTACATCCAGAAATAATGGATTGGAAAGCAATTTCATTTTCTTGTATCAAACAAACAGGGGAAACCTTACTTTGGAATGAAAATTCAAAAATTCTTTATGCGAGCGATGTTGTATTTAATGACTCTATTCCCAGTTTAGCGAAAGGTCATACGAAGCCATGGGTTCGCGGACTTGAATTTCTCCGAGCGTTAAACCCAGCATACGTTATTGGAAGTGGTACGGTTTCTTCTTTTGATGATTTCAGAACTAAAGCGCTAGACTTTAACATAAAGTACCTAAACTTGGTTTACGATATTGCCAAAAAAGACTACTTGTTAGGTATTTTTAGAGACGGTAGTAGTTTACCTAAAGGACTCGCAGATTTTATAAATACCCCTGGATTTGAAAGGAGGCACAATCTCAACTATCAAAAAGTATCGAGAGAAATAGAGCTTGAGGCATTTAACCAAAATGTAAAATGTGCTCAATTGAGCACAGATTTTTTAAAGGAAAAAAGCAACCAGAAATTCGAAGGAAATTTAAACGGTGTAGTCCCGCTTGTATTCGATTTGGTTTCTTCGGGACTTTATACCTTCCAAGGAAATATTGCAGAGTTTTCCACTAAAAATAGAGGGTTAATATCAAATTTTTCTTTCATCGAAGGGTCGGATTGCATAGCAGTGATTGACACAGGAGGAAGCTTTATCGCTGGCAAATCTTTTATCTCTGCGATAAGAACAATTAGTAAAAAACCCGTATGTTACGTAATTAATACTCATGTACACCCTGATCATACCTCTGGTAATGAAGCATTCGCGCAGTTGAGCCCCCCTCCAGAATTCATATCTCACAAGAATTTTACGCCTGCTTATGCAAACAGGTTTAATACCTACAATAAAAGATTGCTGGAACTTCTCGGGGAAAAAAATGTGCTAAAGCCCTACACTGCGACAAAAGAGGTTGAAGATTTCTTGCAATTGGACTTAGGTGACAGGAGGTTAACGCTTACTGCATGGGAAACGGCTCATACCAACCATGACTTAACTGTGTTTGATCATAACTCTCGAACGTTAATTGCCGGTGATCTCTTGTTCATAAAACACATTCCGGTTATAGACGGTAGTCTCAATGGTTGGATTAAAGTCACTCAGCAATTAATAAACTTCTTTGAAAAATCTCCAAATCAAGAATCCGTCGAAGCCATAATTCCTGGCCATGGCCCCTTACAAAATGATGTAGGAGGGTTAAAAGTGCAGCTAAATTATTTGGTGGCTTTGAAAAGAGCCGTAAAAGAGGCTCTTCGTGATAACATTAGCTTGCAGGACGCTATGAAGACTATCGATTTAGAATCAGCTGGAATTTGGGAGAATAGCGCGGATTATTTGCAAAGAAATATATCAGCAGCATACGCAGAATTAGAGTGGGAGGATTGAGGTTATGAATAAGCCACTAGCAAGAATATTTAAGATTTTATCCCTTTGTTTATTTTTAGGCTTTTCCTTTCAATTAGCAGGGAAAGAAGTTCCAAACTCCTCTACTGTTGAATGGAAGAATTTGAAATCAGTTCTTTTCGGCGATAAAAAAGTATTTGCTTCGAATAGTGTTATAGGAATTGAAGCGCCTTTTAGAGCAGAGGATGCTGCGGTGGTCCCAATATCTATAACGAGTAAAATTTTACAGAGCCCGGAAAAGTATATAAAAAAGATCTATCTTTTGATAGACAAAAATCCAACGCCTGTTGCTGGCATATTTACATTAAGCCAAAAGGCGGGTAAAGCTGATATAGAAACGCGTGTCCGGCTTGAGGAGTATACCTTTGTGAGAGCTGTGGCTGAATTAAACAACGGGGAATTACATATGGCTCACAGATATGTGAGGGCATCAGGCGGTTGCTCTGCTCCTGCCGGCAAAGACCAGGAGGCGGCTTTGGCGAGACTCGGTAGAATGAAATTAAGAACTGAGTCGGGATTAGAGGTAGGGAAACCAGCCAGAGCTCAAGTTATGGTATCCCATCCAAATTTTTCCGGAATGCAGATGGATCAGGTTACTCGGCTTTACGTTCCTCCCAGATTTGTAAAAGAAATAAAAGTTTTTCATAGTGAAGAAAAACTCTTAACTGCCAGGCTTGATTTCGCGATCAGCGAGAATCCAAATATTCGCTTCTTCTTTACACCAACTGGCGGGGATAATCTCAGAGCCGAGGTATTGGATTCAGAGAATATGACATTTGAAAAATCGTTGGCCGTCCAAAATTAATTTTATTTGGTCAAAAGCATGATTTTATGGGCAGCTTAAGCCGGCAACTCCAGTCTTCAATTTCATTTCTGTGTTTAGGGGAGTACTTGTACATAAGGGTCGGTTCAGCCAAAATCCGATCGTCTAAAGGTAAGTTTTCTGGTGCGTTTTTTGAATTTGTGAAGAAATTTAAAAAGCACGTTTCACCTTGAATACATATTTTTTTTACAACTTCCCGGTGGAATTCAATATCGCTTTGTTTTTCCACAGGAATAATCACGAATTTCATGAATCCCATTTGACCAGCTACGTTAAAACTATTTCCGACTGTATCGCCTGCAAAATTTCCACTGTTTGTAAACAAAAAACAGGTAAAAAGAAGGAAGGCTAAAGGTGATCTTATAGGGTTCATCTGATGTTAGGCCTTTGCACCATATTATTCATACGCAAAGGAACTTGCGCCGAAATATATTCTCAAAATATCATGATATCTCAACAAATACTTTCGTCAAAGTTCCTATTGTCAAGTCTGGCGCTTTTAGTTTTTTCCACGGGGGCTTTTGCGAACGGGGATCCTACCTCTTTCCTAAAGTTTTCCACAGATTTCGATGCAAAATGTGTTGTTAGAGGAGGAGTAATGATTTATATTTCTAACACCCACTCAACTGGGAAAATAAAAGTTTTATTGGAAAGATGGTATATGGATAATCGAACTGCGGACCGGGGAAGATCAGTCCTAATGCCAGGCGCTGAACCAGAGGCATTGGGTTGTTCACTAGTCTCCGATGGTAAGCAAGAGTGGAAAGTGTTGAAAAGCGAATGGGTAAAGTAACATGGTGAACCGTATCTCAAATTATAGTAAAGTTTTGGTTCAAATTCTCTTAAGTTTGCCACTCACAGCATCAGCGGATGTCCTAGAGGAACCGAAACTATCTTCTGAGTTTTATGCAAAGCTTTCGGTAAGTGTCGTAAAGATATTGGCTCCTGCGGGCGGCAAGCTTTATGCTGGGTCTGGAGTTGTAGTTGGTAAAGAAGAAGTTTTAACAAACTGCCATGTTGTTCGCAGAAGCCAGAGAATAACTGTTATGAAAGGCGCTTTACGGTATCCTGTTGATAGTCAAAAGGTAGATATTTTTAAAGATTTGTGTCTTTTGAAAGCGCCAGGGCTTATTTTGCCTGCTGTTGAATTACGAGATCCTTCTGAGTTACGAGTCGGTAATTATGCCTATTTTTATGGCTATCCAGGAGGCGCAGATGCATTTTTTACCGAAGGCCGTGTTAGCGGGCTTCACCCTTACGAAGATAGCTTAGTGATAAAGACCACAGCGGGCTTCTCCTCTGGTGGAAGCGGCGGTGGATTATTCGATAGTAGGGGCAGATTAATAGGAATCACTACCTTTTTCTCAGCGGGGCACTCGGGAAGCTACTATGCACTCCCATCCGACTGGCTCCATAACCTGAGGAAACGAAATGCTGAGGAAGTCGATATAATCAGCGGGTTGACGCTGTGGGAAAAAGATTTAGCAGAGCAACCGGTGTTTTTACAGTTTTCGCAATACATGGAAGACGGAAATGTTCAGGCCGCTCTCAAACTAACATCAAAATGGATTAAAAAAGAGCCGAAAAACTTCGACTCGTGGCTTTCGTATGGAAAAGTTCTTCATGGATTAGGAAGAAATGAGGAAGCGAGGAGAGCTCTTGAAAAGGCCCTTATTTATAATCCTCTCGATGCGAATGCGTTGTTCACGATGGCAAATGTTTTAGCATTGGTGGGTGATGGAGCAAATCTAAAAAAGGTAAGAGAAGCGCTTGAAATGGTAGACCCTCAGGGAGTAGCTGAGGGGAAATGTAATATGGCGTGTTAGTTAGTCATTTTGGCTACAGGTATAAACATAGAGTCCTTAGAATGTCGTTTTGGTGACCAGGAGCCACTTTACAGTAACTTGTTTTTAAAAATCCAACCCGGCCAAACCATTGCTCTAACGGGAGAGTCGGGAATCGGGAAGACGTCCTTTTTAAGGGCCATTGCGGGCTTTACTCCAATAAGTAGCGGTAACATTGGCTTTTTTAGTGGTCACGTTGAGGGGTCCACATTGGATGCTAAAACTGTTAGGAAAGACAAAATAGGTTTCGTTTTTCAAGATTACTACCTTATTGACCATTTAACTGGCTGCCAAAATGTCATGTTGCCCGGTTTGATGGGTGTTAATTTAGGCCTAAGAGAAATCGAGGAAAGGGCAAAAGAATTAATGGCTTCGTTAAATGTGTCTCATCTTTTTAATCGGTATCCAGATGCGTTGTCAGGAGGAGAAAAGCAGAGGATTTGTATAGCGAGAGCATTTTTTAAATCGCCGGAAATTATTTTAGCAGATGAACCGACTGGCAGTTTAGATGCGAAAAACAGTGATATTGTTATTCAATTGTTGATAAACGCGGCTAAGGCTAGAGGTACTACGCTGGTTCTCGCAACTCACTCAAAAAACGTTGCTGAGAGAATGCAGAGAGTACTTACTCTTCATTCAAAAGGTATTGAAGAGGAAAGCAATTTACTTTCGTAGGATAGTTTATTGGCTATTCAAAGTTTCCTGTTTCTCTCATACCATTTTTCTGCTGGTGTGTTTCGCAAACACAAGCTGAAATGGGTATTCACTATTTTAGCTTTAGCAGCAAGCGTATCGCTTATCACTGCAGTCGAAGTAATTAATAAGTCTGCAATAAATCAAATGGCACAAAGTGCAAATTTACTGAATGGCTTTGCTGATATAAATTTAGTATCTCTAAATGGTGAATTTGATGAGGAATTATTTAACAAATTAGTATCCGTTAAAAAGCAGTTAGGGATCGAATCTGCAAGCCCTATTTTAAGTTATCAAAATTGGTCAGGTAGCCTGGATAAGAAGTTCCAAGTTGTGGGAGTAGATATCTTCAGAGCGGCTGGCACAACTCCCGTTTTTTTCCAGGGAATGCGGAAATTAAGTGGTCAAAATATTGCAACAGAAGACAGTCAGTCATTTATCAATTTGTTGGCTGAAAACTCCGCAATTATTTCTTCAGATATTTTTGAGGATATAAGTTTATCGGATGACAAACTGCATCTAAATACACAATTTGGAATAAAAAGCTTGATTCCTATCGCTGTCAGCCAAAGTAAGTATCTCAGTAATGTGGTGATAATGGATATAGGAAACTTACAAAATATTTTAAAAAAGCCAAAAAAATTAAGCCGAATAGATATAAGACTGGGAGCAGATTCAAATTTAAAAAAAACCAGAAACGCCTTATTAGCGTTTTTGCGAGCAAATCAGATCGAGCAGCAAATCCGAATTGTAGACCCGCAATCCAGAGAGACAGAGATTTCTCAATTATCTTCTGCTTATCGAGGAAATTTATTTGTTCTAGGAATAGCAACATTATTTGTGACGTTTTTCCTGCTTTACTCAATTACAGACTTATCACTACAACAACAAAGGAAGAACCTCGAATTAATGCAGAAGATCGGGAGCAGAGATATCAAGCTTTTTCAACTTGTTATTTCCCAAAATATTCTGTTTACTTCCTTAGCCAGTTTGATAGGTGTATTAAGTGGAACATTCATAGCAATAATTTTTGGTAAAGAATTAGGAAATAGTCGAGGTGAGGGGTTAATTTTCCAAGGTTTTACGGATGTAAATTTAACGTTCGTTAACTTGTTTTTCTACTGGGTACTCGGGGTAATTTCTGGAATTGTAGCAACAATTATTATTTGTTTTAAGATGAATTTATTTCAGATAAATACAAAGACTTTTAAAATTAACAAATATTATTATTTTTTTGGTGGAAAAGCTGGATTCGTTATTTTTCTTCTGCTCGCAGTCTTGTCGACGAGTATAAATCCAATTTATGGAATGGCTGTCGGTCCTTATCTAGGCATCTTTTTTTTATTATTAACTCCAATAGTTTTCCTTCCTTCTTTCATTCCCGCTATTGCAAAAAAAGTTTTTAGTTTTTGTTCTTCTTATATCTCAACAAAGGGTTGGCTAATGTTGGCTTTTTATAAATTATCAAGCGACAATAAACTAGACTCCAATGTTATAAGGACCATTATTGCGAGCCTCTCGCTAACCATAGCTATGGTTATTATGGTTCACAGTTTTCGTGACTCATTAATTATGTGGTTGGATAAGGTTTTGGAATCGGATTGTTATATTAGCGTAGAGAAAAAACTTTCGAATGAGGATATCTCTTATATTTATAAGGCTTTAGAATCAAATGATCTGGTCGATGACTTTGAACTTGTGCGAGTGTCGCGTGTTTCTTTTAAAAATAACCTCTTACCAGTACCTGTAATCCTGAAACAATTTTCTTACAAAGATTCGTTTTCGACTTTACCAATGGTTAGCACAGATCCAAGTTCAATAGATATGTATTTCAGAAAAAATAACGATCAAGACCAGTTATATTTATATGCATCTGAAGGATTTTTGACGAGATACAATTTAAACTTGTATGATTCTTTTGAGGTAGGTTTTAAAGAAGGATCTCTTAAAGCTTTTGTTTTAGGAAAATACAGAGATTATGGTCGGCAACATGGCAGTTTAACAGTTTCAACTACGGAATATCCTGAACTCTCGGAATATGGAGAGATTTCCCACTATGCAATTGATTTAAAAAAAGGGGAAAGAGTTCAGGAATTTAAGGCTGACTTCGAATCCAAAATGAATGTGGGTATTTCTTTTAAAATATCTGACAACACTAACATAAAGAAACTGTCCTTGCTTATTTTTGATAAAACGTTTTCAATAACTTATGTATTGTTTTTAGTCTCACTTTTTGTTTGTATTTTTTCTGTAGCATGTTCTTGTAGTAGTCAGATCGAATCTAGGGAGCGGGAGCTCAAACTAATGAAAAAGATAGGGCACAACAGTAATTTGATTCTAAAGCAGATGCTTTCTGAGCAAGCTTTTGTTGGTTTTGTCTCAATAATAATTTCGGTAATTGTAGGCATTTTAATCAGTATTATATTAATTTTTAAAGTCAACCCACAGACTTTTTTCTGGACTCTTGATTTTGAATTTCCTTTAATAGATATTCTGCTAATCGTGCTCTTAGCTTTCACTAGCATACTTGTCTCTACGTTTGCATACTTTACCTTTTTTAAAAGGAAAAATTTGTATTAAATTATCGAAATAAAGGATCAATATGATTAGTCGTCGTAGATTTTTGAGCTCATCATTTTTTGTTGGCATTCCGTTTCTTGCTTCATCAAATATTTTCTTTTTAAAAACGGCAGAGGCAGATGAGTACTCTGAAACATTGTGGGAAAAAGCAAGACCTGGAAAAATAATTCGTTTTCCTAACGATCATGGTTCTCATCCTTCATTTCGTCTAGAGTGGTGGTATCTTACAGGCTGGCTAAATGACATGTCATTATCATATGGTTTTCAAGTAACTTTTTTTCGTTTAGGCACTAGATATAGATTTCAAGAAAATACATCATTTGACTCTTCTCAAATAGTTTTTGTGCATTGCTCAATTTCGGATCCTAACCAAAACAAACTATTTATGGCCCAAAAAATAGGTAGACCGGGAATAGGGCCTGTAGATATAAAGAAGAAAGACATGCGACTTCAATTCGAGGATATTTTATTTGTTAGGAAAGAAAAAGAGGATGAGTATTTTTTAAAGATAGATCAAAGAAAATTTAATTTAAATTTGACAATCACTCCTCCTGGACAATCCGGATCTCGCTTTGCTCCTGTATTAAATGGCGAAAATGGTTTTTCCCAAAAAGGTCCTAATAGAGATTACGCAAGCTATTATTACAGCAGACCCAACTTGAGAATTACTGGAGATTTAAGTTTTCGTAAAAAAAATCCTAGAAAAGTTTCTGGAATCGGGTGGTTGGATCATGAATGGATGAGTGAACTTTTAATGGATGATTTTGTAGGTTGGGATTGGATCGGAATTAATTTAATTGATGGATCTAGTTTGATGGTTTTTAAAATAAGAAAACAAGACGGCTCAACCGGTTGGAGCGATTATTCTTTTATCGATAAATTTCAACATAAGAAATTTATTCATGAGTTTAATGATATTTTTAGTGATCATAAGGTTCGAGACTTAAAAAATAAAAACGAGATTAGTTGGAGAGCTAAAAAAAATTGGAGATCACCACGGTCTGGAGCTATTTATCCAATTGAGCAGTCAATTTTTATTAATAAGGTTGAATACGGTATAATCCCTTTAATGAAGGATCAAGAAGTCGATGCATTGCAAAGCACGGGAAATTATTATTGGGAAGGAGCTGTTACTATGATTTCCGGGAAAAAAGAGATAGGAGTTGGGTACCTAGAACTTACCGGTTATGCGGAGCCCCTTTCAATCGGGAGTTAGTTTTTTTTGGAGAGTATTATGGTGTTGAAGTCTGAGGATAATGAAATTAAATATTTATGTGAGATAGAAGCGGAGCCAATATATCTAGAGGCACACTCTTCCCCGGAGGCTGATAAATATGTTTTTGCTTACACCATTAGAATTTTAAATACAGGGGGGCACCCTGTTAAGTTAATGAGTCGGTACTGGCAGATTACAGATGCGAATGGAGATGTTCAGGAGGTTGTAGGCGACGGAGTTGTTGGACAGCAACCTGTTATTGAGCCAGGAGAAGGGTTTGAGTATACAAGTAGCGCTGTTATTTCGACACCAGTTGGAACGATGCAGGGTAAATATAAAATGGTTGCAGAGGACGGAACACCATTTGATACAGAAATTCCGGTTTTTCATCTTCAGATTCCGAGAACTTTACACTAATTTTTTAATCACAGGTCCTCGTTAGTTATACTTTGGCAATCGTAAATAAGCTGGAGATGCATTAGTACGTATAAAACAGAACCTTAATGAAATAAGGATTTGCGCAAGTTGAAAAGCTTTTGTTCCCACTGTTTAATTACATTATTTTTTTTTATTCCATGCAACCTATTTGCAACTGAGATAATCTTTGAGTACAAAACTAGAAATCAGATCAACGTACAGGATTTGATTGCTGCCATCCACGACGCTGATATTATTTTATTAGGCGAGATTCATGATAATCTGTTCCAGCACAGAGCAAGGGCAGATTTAATAAGTAAAATCCAGGCCAAGGAATTTACAATTGTATCGGAACATTTAGTTTTTGGAAGTAAGATTACTTACTCCGGAAGGCTGTTAGAAGATCTTGAGACTATCGGTTTTAATAAAAAAGCTTGGAGTTGGCCAGTTCATGAAGTTTTATACCAAAAATTTGAGGAGTTGCGTTTGCCCATCTTTGGGGGTAATTTGTCTCAGGAGGATATCAATAATATTTATGTAGGGAAAAGATTTTCACAATCGGATACACTTACTCCGATAGTAAAGAGAAGTGCCCTTGACAGTCAATTAAAAGACAAACTTCTCAATGATTTGGTTTTAGGGCACTGCGGAGTTGTTGAGGAAGACTTATTGAGTTTTATGTTTGAGGTACAGCGACTTAGAGATGCTAGCTTCGCTTACATTGCCAGTAAAGTTGCTCCTGCTATTGTGATAGCTGGAAATGGACATGTAAGGCGAGATTATGGAGTCCCGCAAATATTAAAAAAAATAAGCCCTAATGATAATATTATTTCGATTGCATTTTTAGAAACAGATAAACTGTCTAAAACGACAGATAATCTCATTAAAAAATTGTTTAAAGACACAGACACTGATTATATTTGGTTGACAGAGCCTGTCTCAAGGGTAGATCCTTGCAAAAAATTACGCGGGAGAGGGAAGTGAACCTGCCTATATTCCCGCTGAATAACTGTTTGTTTCCCGATGGTATCTTATCCTTAAACATCTTTGAGATTAGATATTTAAAAATGATAAAAAAGGTGAGTGAGGAGAGAGGATGTTTTGGGATTATTTTGCTAAAACGAGGCTTAGAAACTAATAGACCAGGAGAAACTGAAGAATTTTACGATATTGGTACGATGGCTAGAATTATTCGATTTGAAACTTTGCAACCAACACTTTTTTCAATCAGCGTCAAAGGAGAGGGCCGTTTTCAGATTAATGCAGCCAATAAAGGTAGGTATTCTTTGTGGAATGCAGAAGTTAGTGAGGTAAGAAACGATAACATAGTCCGAATTCCTGAAAGTAGTATTCGTTTGTCTAGTAATCTTAAAGATGTCTTCGAATCAAATGGAAACACGTTTCCATTAGGTCGGGAAATGTCTGATTGCAATGATCGGTTTCATGATGCGGGATGGGTTGCTAACAGATGGGCGGAGTTGTTGCCTATCGGAGCTGCGCAGAAACAAAGTCTTCTTGAAGAGATGGATCCTCTCGCAAGACTAAAAAAAATTGATTCTATCCTTCAGTGAATCTAATTGGTGTGAAATGACAATAATCGACGAAAATATAATTCTTGTTTTGGTAGGGGTTATAATAATAATCTCCATAGTTGAGCTCTTAATCATTTCTACTACGAAGAGAAGTAAAAATATTTTTAAAGAAAGCTTTTTCTACAATGTTATTTCAGGAATTTTTTTGATGACGTCACTGTTATCGTTTGCCAGAGATCAGTTAAGTTTATGCTTGTTTTTTCTTATGTGTTCTGGGCTTTTTCATTTTTACTCCTTAATAATTTTTATTAGACGAAAAAACTAGAATATGAGTACATTCCATTACCCCTTTACAGCAATAATTGGACAAGATGAAATGTGCTTAGCTTTGAAGTTATCTGCAGTAGATCCGCTCATGGGAGGTGTTTTGGTGATGGGTCATAGAGGAACCGGAAAGTCAACTGCGATTAGGGCTCTAGTTAATGTTTTACCAAAGATCAAAGCCGTAAAAAATTGTATGTTTAACTGTTTTCCTTCTGAGGAGATTGGAGCATGTAGTCGTTGTGAAAATGCGGAAAAATTAGTTAGTGAATATAGGAGTGTGCCCGTAGTTAATCTTCCATTGGGTGCTACAGAGGACAGGATAATTGGTTCTTTAGATATTCAGAAAGCACTGCGGTCGGGTGATAAGCAACTAGAACCGGGCTTGCTTGCCAACGCTAATCGAGGATTTTTGTATGTTGATGAAGTAAATTTGTTAGATGATCATTTAGTTGATCTACTTATTGATGTTTCCGCTTCTGGTATAAATCTTATTGAGAGAGAGGGTTTATCAATTGAGCATCCTGCAAAGTTTGTACTTGTTGGGAGCGGCAATCCAGAGGAGGGAGAGCTTAGGCCACAATTATTAGATAGGTTTGCTTTTTCGGTAGATGTGACTACTCCTGAAAATCTCGAAGAGAGGGTGAAAGTTGTCAAGTTGAGACAGGAGTATGACGATAATCCGGAAGCTTTTAAGAAAAAATGGAAATCAAAAGAGGTCGCCTTAGCAAAAAAGATAAGGGCTGCGAGAACTAAGCTTAGCAAAGTAAAAGTGCCGGAACAAACGCTTGAGAAAATTACGGAGCTTTGCTTGATGTTAAAAACGGATGGTCTCAGGGGGGAGCTTGCCCTTAGTAAAGCTGCTAGAGCATGCGCAGCTTTAAATGGAAGCCTTTCGGTAAGTGAGGAACATGTCAAACATGTAGCTATCATGTCTCTTCGGCACCGGTTAAGAAGAGACCCTTTGGATGAGTCTAGTTCGGATACCCGTGTAAAAAAAATGATTTCAGAAATATTTGATTGAGAAAAAAATTTAGTGATAGCTAAATTCATTTTAAAAATTTTTTCCGTGTGCCCGCATAAATTATCTGGGATAAGAATTGAATTGCCCCATTTCGAGTATCGACAAGCCCTAGTTAGCTCCTTGAAAAGTATTCTTCCTAATGAACTGAATATTTTATCAATTCCGGCAGGTATCGCTTCAGAACATTTAACAGGAGGATTAGATTTTCTAGGTTCTTTAAGAGAAGGGGTTAAGGTTTATCGAGAGGGCTTACTCAGCAGAAACAAAAAAAATGGCCAGGTGTTTCTATTAAGTTTGACAAGAGATATCGATAGAGCAGTATCAAATCTGTTATGTGCAGATTTAGATAAAACACTTGAAAAAACCAATGAAAATAATTGTGATTTCAATTCACTAATAGTGTTCGAGGAATTACCTTTCAATAGAGAAGGTGAGAATCAAAACGTCCCGCACGCAATTAACGAACGACTAGCGCTCACGATACTCGGGACAGAATTGACCGAAGACTATAATTTGGATAATTTAGCGATGTCTGAAGAGGAAATTCACAATGTGGATAATGCAAGAAAGATTTTTTCCGATGTGACTTTAAGTGAAGACCAATTGTCAATGTTAGTTGCGATATCCTCTGAATTGGCGGTTGAGGGTTTTCGTCAGGTTTTCTTCGCGATCACTGTCTCTAAGGTTATTGCTGCTTTGCAAGGAAGAACACAGGTAGGCGACGAGGACATTAAATTAGCAGCATCGCTGGTTTTCCTTTCAAAAGCAAAGTCAATTCCTTCACACGAAGATGAAAATCAGCTAAGTATCGAAGATGAGGATAATGATGCTCCGACAGAGAAGAATTTAACGGAAGAAAGTAATCAGATTGATAGTTCGGATTCATCGATTATCGATTCACAAGATGGTGAGGGGCAAAGTATAGAAAATGAGAGAGTAGAGGATAACCCTGCAAATCTAGATTCTTCTATACAAAATACAACGCTTTCAAAAGAGTTTTTACAAAGTATTTTGGCCAGCGAACTTTCCAAACGATTAAAGGGTAGTTCCTCATTTGGAAGAGGACAAACGTTTATAAGAAACACAAGTAGTGGAAAAAACTATTCTTCAATGCGATGGCAGCCAGGCTTGCCTCATAAAATAAAGATCGTTGATTCGATTCAGGCTGCTCTTCCTTATCAAGTGGAAAGACAAACTTATAAAAATTTTGATGAAAATATGCTTTTGCGTATCTTGCCGGAAGATCTTCGTGTTTCGAAGAAACGAAATCGAGTTCGTAATACAACTATTTTTTTGGTCGATGCCTCAGGATCCTCAGCATCGAAAAGGTTAGGAGAAGCTAAGGGAGCGGTAGAACTACTTCTAGCTGAGTGTTATATTCGCAGGGACGAAGTTGCTCTTATTTCATTCAGGGGAAAGCGCAGTGATTTATTATTAGAACCAACGAGATCCCTAGTTCGAGCAAAAAAATGTCTTAGGGGGTTGAAGGGTGGTGGGGGTACCCCAATGGCTGCAGCCTTAGAACATGCATTCAATCTGTGTTGGTCGGAGTTAAGCCATGGGAAAATCCCTGTTTTAGTTATTCTGAGTGATGGTGGGGCAAATGTTACAAAAAGTGGAATTGGGGGAAGAGGTAAAGCGTTTGAGGAATCTCTGAAAAGTGCCGAACTATTCAATAGTCAGACAATAAAATCTATATTTATCGATATAGCTGACAACCCTGTACCTCAAACTAGATTTTTGGCTAATAAGATTGGGTCTACTTATCTTCCTTTACCAAGAGCTAGTTCGAAAAAGATATTAGATGCTGTCACCACGATACGTTAATTCCTGGAGAATTAATTTGCAAAGTTCCTTGGCGTGAGTCTCATTTAATAGGTGTCCTCCGTCCATCTCTAAAACTTTTGCTTGTGGAAAATATTTGCTGAAAATGTTTTTTAAACTGTCTGCTTTTACCCAGGCATCCTTGATGCCAATAATAAAAAAAAATTTTGTTTTAGCAGAATGGACATTTTGAAGAACGCTCATTACGTCAGTTTCTGCCATAAAATTTAGGGCTCCTTTTAAATGTTTTTTGTTATTAAATAGCCTAGCGTATCTGTCTCTTTTGATCGGGTCTTTTAGATTTGAACCTGTTGAATCTAAGAGCCTTTCAATTATTGTCGAATTATTGATAATTTTGGACAACCAGGACACAGAAGTTTCTGACGTAATAAAAGGACTTATTAACGGACTTAGCGCCATGGTAAAGTGGAATGGAGGGGGAACAAGTGAGGGATTAATCCCGATAATTTTCTCAACTTCAATTTGTTTATTTCGGTTTGACAACTCTACTGCCAATGTTGTGCCTGCCGAATGACTAACGATTGTTTTTAATTTTTTTATATTTAAAAGCTTGAGCAATTGACTTAGCTCTGTGGCAATATTTCGTAAGCTTAATCTGAATGTTTTATTGTTTTCGGACTTCCCGTGACCCGGCAAGTCTAAACACAGAGTAACGAAGCTATGACTGAGTCCCTTTGCGATTTCGTCCCAGCATAAGTAGCTCCCACCGGTCCCGTGTAGAAACAGAACCAGTTCATTGTTACTGTTCTCTTCAAACTCCTGCCATGAGTTCAAAGTCAGACAAAACCACTTAACATTTTCTGTTTGAATCCATCTAATTTTAGATTGTTCTTTGGCCATTTCTTTATTTTTAACAATTAAAACTATGTGTAACATAATTTTTACATATTATTTGTCAATAAGAATTGACATATTGAAGTTTTTTCTTTTTAATCAATAATTCGACAAATCATAGATTGGGTATTCATGAAAGCTGAGAATATTCTCGAACTGCATTTAAAAAATGCATTGTCGAAGTGCAGCAGTCCCGGTTCGCCTAAAAGACTTCACATGGCAATGCAGCATGCTGTTTTTCCCGGGGGTGCAAGGATAAGGCCAAGGTTGTGTTTGGCTATTGCGGACTCTTTCGATGACTATGATAAGAATTTGGCTATTTCGGCGGCGGTAGCCATTGAATTTCTTCACTGTGCGTCCTTAGTTCATGATGATTTACCTTGTTTCGATGATGCGAATATGCGAAGAGGTAGACCGTCAGTTCATAGGGAATTTGATGAAAGGTTAGCTATTTTGGCCGGGGACGCGCTTATAGTTGAGGCATTTCGTCATCTAAATAATTGTGAAACACGCCATTTTGCCCGTCTAAGGTTAGTGGTCAATTTAGTAACAAGATCAGTTGGGAGTGTATCCGGGATAATCGCCGGTCAAGCATGGGAATGCGAAAAGAAGGCCTCATTAGAGCAATATCAGAGAGAAAAAACTGGGGCATTGTTTGAGGCTGCAGTTATGTCAGGTGCCGCATCGGCTGGCAGTGAAATCGAGAATTGGCGTCTTTTTGGAGAAAAGTTAGGCGAGGCTTATCAGGTAGCGGATGATATACGCGACGTAATTGCGCATCCATCTGATGTTGGAAAACCTACAGGAAGAGATGAAGTATTGGGTAGAATGAGTTCAGCCAGAGAGCTCGGGCTTTCAGGGGC
>JAOINQ010000050.1 GCA_028139685.1 Betaproteobacteria bacterium | reverse complement strand
GAACTTCCCTAGATTTACCTTTGCCCATTCCGACTTTTCCATCACCATCACCAACCACTGTAAGAGCCGCAAAACCCAATACTCTTCCGCCTTTAACGACTTTAGTAACTCGGTTGACCGCTATCATTTTTTCTCTTAAGCCATCATCCCTTTCTTCTGTGGCGACTTTAGCTTGCATTTTTGCCATTAACTATTTCCTTTTTTCTAAAATTCTAATCCAGATTGCCTTGCAGCATCGGCTAATGCTTTGACCCTACCATGGAACATAAATCCGGACCGATCAAACGCAACTTTTTTAATGCCTTTTTCCTGAGCTTTTTTGCCCACCATCTCCCCAACTAAACTCGCCGCTTTCTTGTTACCGCCACGTCCGGGTTCCCCTGTCAGCTTATCCCTCATGTGGCTCTCTAAAGTAGATACGGACACAAGAATCTTGCTTTTGTCTGGGCTTATTACCGAGGCATATATATGCAAATTCGTTCTGTGCACCATAAGCCTAGGTAGCTCACTGCACTCTATCCTGGCTCTAGTGGACTTTGATCTTCTGATCCTTGCTAGCTTCTTTTTCATAGTTATTTCTTTTTAGTTTCTTTTAGTAAAACAATTTCGTCCGAGTAACGAACCCCTTTTCCTTTGTAAGGCTCGGGAGGCCTATAAGATCTAATCTCTGCTGCAACTTGACCAACTTTTTGTTTATCAGCACCAGAGATTATAATTTCAGTGGCGGAGGGTGTTATTGCTTTTAGCTCTTTCGGTATTTCATAGTTGACTGGATGAGAGAACCCTAATGCTAAATTTAAAACTGAACCTTTAGCCTGAGCTTTGTAACCAACCCCGACCAAAGAAAGTTTTTTTTCAAAACCGTTAGTGACCCCATGTACCATGTTGAAAACGAGAGAACGTATAGTTCCACTCATGGCTCTGCAATGAGTGCTAGAGCCCAAAGGAGAAACATTAATTTCATTATTATCCATTTTTACCAACACGTCTGATTCGTTATACGACTGGCAAAGGCTACCATTCGGACCTGAGACCTTAATGGCATTTTTCTGGACCTCCACTTCCACTCCGGCAGGAATAGGAATTGGCATTTTGGCGATTCTTGACATAATATTACCCTCTTAGGAGACCATTCCAATAACTTCGCCGCCCAAACCATCAGCTCGCGCTTTCCGGTCTGTCATGAGCCCTTTTGAAGTAGAAATAAGTGCAACTCCTAAACCATTCATGACCCTAGGTAACGCATCTTTTCTTTTATAAACACGTAATCCAGGCTTAGAAACCCTCTCTATTTTTTCTATGACAGGCTGGCCGGCATAATACTTAAGTTCTATTTCTAAGTTAAACTTTCCCTCTCCCTCAACTACTTTGTAGTCATCGATGTACCCCTCTTGCTTTAAAACGGATGCAATCGAGACTTTTATTTTTGATGACGGCATTTTTACTTTAGCCTGATCAACCGCCTGGGCGTTTCTAATGCGGGTGAACATATCTGCTATTGGGTCACTCATACTCATATTTAGAATTTTTCTCCTTTTTTTACCAACTTGCCTTCGTAAGGCCAGGAATTTCACCCTTAAATGCTATCTCTCTAAGCTTTCCTCTTCCCAAACCAAAAAGTTTGTATGTGCCTCTTGGCCTGCCAGTTAATTCACACCTTTGCCTTAATCTAGTGGGGCTTGAGTTTCTAGGGAGAAGCTGAAGCGCCAGCCTTGCCTCGTATCTCTCTTCCTCAGGCTTAGACATGTCATTTATTGTGTTTTGTAAACTTAATCTTTTCGTCTTATACTTCTCGACCAGCTTTTGACGCTTCTTCTCGCGGTTGATTAATGATAATTTTGCCACAAGTGTTCTCCTAAGATTTTTTAAAAGGAAACCGAAATGATTCAAAAAGAGCCTTAGCCTCTCCATCATTATTGGCTGAAGTGGTGAAGCAAATATCTAACCCTCTCACCTTGTCTATTTTGTCATACTCAACCTCAGGAAAAATAATTTGCTCTTTAACCCCAAAACTAAAATTTCCTTTGCCATCAAAAGACTTCCCAGAAATCCCTCTAAAATCTCTAACTCTAGGCAAGGCAACCGTAATTAGCCTATCTAAAAATTCGTACATTCTAACACCTCGCAATGTTACTTTGGCGCCAATTGGCATTCCTTCCCTCAACTTAAAACCAGCAATGGCTTTTCTAGCTTTTGTAACAATAGGCTTTTGGCCGGCAATATTGGCCAAATCACCAACCGCAGATTCAACTAACTTTTTATCTGTAACACCTTCGCCCAAACCCATATTAAGGGTAATTTTTTCAAACCTAGGTACTTGCATAGGACTTTTGTAACCGAACTTAGCCATTAATTCGGGGACAACCTTTTCTTGAAATTGTTTTCTAAATCTAGCCATTATTTCTTGCTCACAGTAGGTTGAACCTCATTACCTGAGGAACGAAAAACCCTTATTTTATTACCGTCTTCCTTAATCTTAATATTCACCTTATCTCTCTTTCCTGTATCAGGATTTATTATCGCTAAGTTAGAGATATGAATAGGCATTGTCTTGCTTGTTATACCTCCGGGCTCATTTTTATTAGGGTTAGGTTTTTGATGTTTTTTAGAAATATTCACACCTTCCACAACGACTCTACTTTCACCGACCATCGATGATACGATACCCTTCTTACCCTTATCTTTCCCAGTGATGACTATTACCTCATCACCAGTTCTCAATTTATTCATAATTTCAAATACCTTAAATAACTTCTGGAGCCAAAGACACAATCTTCATAAATCTTTCAGTCCTTAGCTCTCGCGTAACAGGACCAAAAATTCGCGTACCTATCGGCTCCAGTTTTGCATTTAACAACACAGCAGCGTTGTTATCAAACTTGATCAAGGAACCATCATTGCGCCTGACACCTTTTGATGTTCTAACCACAATGGCGTTATATACCTCACCCTTTTTAACACGGCCTTTCGGGGACGCCTCCTTGATAGCGACCTTAATAATATCCCCTATAGACGCATATCGACGTTTGGACCCTCCCAGTACTTTAATACACATAACATCTTTCGCTCCCGAATTGTCGGCAACATCAAGTCTCGATTGCATCTGAATCATTTTTTGTTCCTGTAAATATAAACCCAACTTATATCTTCTCAATATAGTTTTGGGGCCCGTCAGAGCAGCTAATAAGGGTACATCGCTTTTTTTTTGTTGTCAATCCTTACGTTAATCGACAACAATCCAACTTTTACGCTTCGAGATAGGACGACACTCTCGTATCTTTACCATGTCACCAATATTAAACGACCCGCTTTCATTATGAACCTGGTATTTTTTAGATTTAGAAATAAATTTTCCTAAAACTGGATGCTTTACCTTTCTCTCAACTAAAACACTTATTGTCTTGTCCTGAGTGTTTTGTATCACTCGCCCGGTTACAAATTTTTTTTCCTTGATAGACAAAATATTTTCCTATGTTAAATTTCTTTATTTTTGTTTTCGTTATTAGAAGATTGCTGACGTAAAATTGTTCTAACTCTGGCAATGTTTCGCTTTAATTCTTTTAGCTTAGCTGTGTTATTCGATTGCTGCATTGATAGTTGCATTCTGTGCGATAGAAACGCCTTACAAGATTCCTCCAACTCCTTTTTCAATTCACTGGGTGACTTTTTCCTTAACTCCATAACTTCCATATCATCTCCCTATCTGTCTGGTAACGAACTTAACTGACAGGGGTAACTTAGCTGCAGCTAGCTTGAATGCCTGTCTGGCTAAATTTTCTTCAACTCCATCCATCTCATACAAAACCTTACCAGGCTTAATTTCAGCAACGTAAAATTCAACATTTCCTTTTCCATTTCCCATGCGTACTTCTGCAGGCTTTTTCGAAATAGGTTTATCTGGAAAAATTCTGATCCAAATTCTCCCTCCCCTTTTTATATGTCGAGTCATTGCACGCCTCGCGGATTCAATTTGTCTAGAAGTTAATCTCCCTCGAGTTGTGGCTTTGAGACCAAAGGCTCCAAAAGCTACTGATGAGCCGCGAACTGCTAAACCAGTATTCCTTCCCTTGTGCTCTTTTCTATATTTTCTACGCGCTGGTTGCAGCATGGCTATTCAGACTCCCCTGTTTCTGACCGTTCTTTTGTTGACTTCTTGGAAGG
>JAOINQ010000048.1 GCA_028139685.1 Betaproteobacteria bacterium | reverse complement strand
AAGGTAATAAATTTCGGCTTGATTTATGGCATGGGAGCTTTTGGTTTAAGTAAAAGTTTAGGTATTTCTAGGGATGCTGCTAACAACTATATTGATCGTTACTTTCAACGGTATCCGGGAGTCGCATCTTTTATGCAGGAGACGAAAGCTAGTGCAAAAAAAAATGGTTTTGTTCAAACGCTAATGGGCAGAAAACTTTGGTTACCTGAAATAAACTCACCAAATGGGCCTAGAAGACAAGCTGCTGAAAGGGCGGCTATTAATGCGCCAATGCAAGGAACAGCTGCTGATTTGATTAAGATGGCCATGATTAGAATGCATGCAGAACTAAAAAAGAATATCTTCAATGCAAAAATGATTTTACAAGTGCACGATGAGTTAGTTTTTGAAGTGCACAAAGATCAGGTAGTACCATTTATGAGTTTTGTTAAAGAATTGATGTGCAAGGCACTGGAACTAAAAGTCCCTCTCGAAGTAGATGTAGGTAAAGGTGAAAACTGGGAAGAAGCTCACTAGTATTAGGCAATGAACTCAGTTGTGCCGTTGGAGGGAATTGAACCCCCGACCTCTCGCTTACGAAGCGACTGCTCTACCCCTGAGCTACAACGGCAAATCTTGTTTTTTATCGGCGAGAGATTTCGGAAGAGGGAATCGAACGTGCTCTTTAGCTCCTGGCAAGATTCTTACGGAGGAAGCTCCCAGCTCTTTGATAGCAGTAAGCAGCTTTTGTACAAGGGATTCAGGAGCTGATGCTCCTGCGGTAACACCGATTCGTGAATGTTTTTGTAACCAGATAGGGTCTAAATCCTCTGCTCCATCTATTAAATAAGCTTCAGCTCCGTATTTTTCTGCAACTTCTCTAAGTCTGTTGCTATTCGAACTTGTTGGGCTACCTACAACCAATACTAGATCAACTTCGGAAGCTAATAGTTTCACCGCATCTTGTCTGTTTTGCGTTGCGTAGCAAATATCACTAACCTTAGGGCCTTTAATATCTGGAAACCTTTCTTTTAGAGAAGTAATTATGTCCGCTGTATCATCTGTGGAGAGGGTTGTTTGGGTAACGTAGGCAAGTTTGGATGGATTGGCCGGTTTTAATTTGGCAACCTGTTCTTTATTTTCGATTAGTAGGATGCCAGATTTTAGCTGACCCATGGTACCTTCTACTTCTGGGTGTCCTTGATGACCGATCATAATAATTTCAAATCCAGATGCAGCTAATTTTTTTACTTCAGCATGAACCTTGGTAACGAGTGGACAAGTTGCGTCAAAAACTTCCAAATTTCTGTCTTGAGCCTGATCTCGCACTAATAAAGACACCCCGTGAGCACTCATTATGACACGCGATCCAGTGGGAATTTCGTGAATTTCGTCCACAAAAATCGCTCCTTTGTCCTTAAGCGTTCTAACAACATGATTATTATGGACGATTTCGTGTTTGACATAGACAGGTGCTCCAAAGCGCTCTAAAGCTCTCTCAACTATTTCAATAGCTCGCTCCACCCCTGCGCAAAAACCCCTAGGTTCTGCAAGAGTAACCATTGTTGGGCCATGCTGATTTGATTCTGTTCTCATAACTGAACTTTAGCTTAAAACTGCTGTTCGGTGTAGTATTAACGCTAGTAAAAAAACTATTGTTTGAGGGAAAAAAAAAAATTATAATCAATGGTTAGGCAGAATATGGAGAAATTATGGCCCGCGTTTGTCAAATTACAGGTAAAAAACCCATGGTTGGAAATCGGGTTTCGCACGCAAATAATAAAAATAAGAGGAGATTTCTTCCCAGTCTGCACCAAAAACGATTTTGGTTGGAATCGGAGAAAAGGTGGGTTCGACTGAGGCTTTCTAGCGCCGCGATAAGGACGATCGATAAAAAAGGCATAGAGAACGTAATGCCTGAACTTTTGAATAAGAAGGAAGTCTAAAATGGCAAAGGGAGCTAGGGAAAAAATTAAGTTAGAAAGCTCCGCGGGAACTGGTCACTTCTACACTACGTCAAAGAACAAGAGGACCATGACTCAAAAGATGGAAATAAAAAAGTTTGATCCGAAAGCAAGGAAACACGTGATGTATAAGGAGGCAAAGATCAAATAAGGTTGTTTTGAGGGGCCAAAATCATCAAAACGTTTTGGTAAAAAGAGAGAGTGAGGATAATGATGAGTAATAGACGAGAATTTATTTCTAAAGTTGCGACCGTTTGTGTAGCTGGATTGTCCATTGGTAAACTTAGTGGTGCTCATGCGGCAATGGTTTCGGAGAGTGATCCCAACGCTAAAGCGCTAGGCTACGTTGCAGATGCGAGTAATGCAAAGGGTGACAAGTTCAAGGCTGGATCTAACTGCTCTAATTGTGCATTATTCCAGGGTGGTTCGGGAGATGCAGGCAATTGTCCATTGTTCGGCGGTAAGAAAGTTGCTGCCGCAGGTTGGTGCACCGCCTGGGCTCCTAAATAAATTTTTCTGCTGATAACAATCGGTTGGTATTATTTCTTCCGTATATCAGTTGACTGTTAGTTTGGTAAATAAGTACCGCCATTACTGAAATCCACGGTTAGCATTTAAATATGACCTTAGTGATAGTTCACTTACGAAAGCCTGGTCCCGAAGAACCAACTACTGATTCAATATGACAGTTAATTTAACACCTCGGTACAGTTATCGTAATAAGGGTTTAGTTTTTAGGTCACAGGTTAAATTGGCCCCCTGTCGTAGGAATTGACTAAGGTTAACAATAAAACCAATGTTTACATAGGGTAAGCTAGTCGATTTTGTTTCATCGGTCCTTCATTCCGAATTTACAGCTCAGCAAGCGTCGCGAGTGAGACCCAGTGTACTTAGGGTGTCGGGATTTTCTTGTTACTAACATTAAATTGTGCGACTAGGCTTTCTCATCAAAACGAGTTCTTCCGCTCCTGTCGGGTGTACAGCCATTGTGTCGTCAAGATGAGACTTCTTTGCACCAGCTTTAAATGCTATGGCTAAAGTTTGGATTATCTCAGGTGCGTCATCACCAAAAATGTGAGCGCCGACTAATCTGTCCGACTTATCCTCCACAATAAGTTTGTAGTAGGCTTTGGTTTTCTTGGAGGTAAATGATTTTTTTAAGGGGTTAAATTCAGACTCGTAAATTCTATAGGTGTTCTCAGTCTTTTTTTTAACAGCGTCTTCTGTTAGCCCAATGGTTCCAATAGGTGGGGAGGTAAAGACGGCAGTAGCAATTTCGCTGTAATCCACCCTTAGGGAATTTTTGTTAAATAAATTTTCTGCGACGGCTCTTCCTTCAGCAATCGCTACGGGAGTCAGATTTATGCGATCTGTTACATCTCCGATTGCAAATACCCCAGGAATCGAGCTTCTATTATTTTCATCGACGATTATCTCTCCTCTCGAACCTATTGCTGGAGATTGTCCTGGACCAAAAAGCCCCTCAATGTTGGGGGATCTTCCCAATGCATTTAGAATAGTATCAAATTCAAATGTATTGTCTGTTAATCTTACTTTTGCACCCTCGGAGGTTTTTTCTATAGAGTGGAGTTTACTGGCCGGATGAACATTAATACCACTATTAACCATATGATTCATCAAACGGACTCTAATATCATTATCGAACCCTTTAAGAGGCAAATCAGCACGGAAGAGTAAACTTACTTCAATTCCTAGGTTATTTAATATTGTCGCGAACTCAGTGGCAATGTATCCCGATCCTAGAATTCCAACCCTACCTGGATTTTTATCTAGGTCTAATATCCCGTCCGACGTTAACGCATCTTCTAATCCGTCTATTTGGTTTAGGTTTGCCGTTCCACCAACTGCTATAACTAGATTTTTTGTAAAAAAATGATGGTTACCAACTTTGACCTCATTTTTGCTCACAACAACTGCACTACCCTTTATTAGTTCTACTCCACTAGTCTTCAAAAGGTCCTCGTAAATCTTTTCTAATCTACTAATTTCAATATTTTTCTTAGAGGTCCAGCTTCCAATTTCATGACTAATTTCCGCACGTTCGATTCCAGTCCACCCGAAACGTCCTGCCTGAAGAAGAGTATTCCCAATTTCTCCAGCATACATCATGAGTTTTTTAGGAATGCATCCGCGGATCACGCATGTACCCCCAAATCTATGAGATTCAATTATGGCAACTTTGGCGTTATACTCAGCGGCTCGGCGAGCACACGCTACTCCCCCGGACCCCCCGCCAATAACTAACAAATCAAACTTCGAAGACAAACTTTCACCCTAGTGATAACATTAACGAAATTATGCTATGAATATTATAGACACCTTTCGTTACCTAGTTTCACTTGAAGAGCACAAACATTTTAGTCGTGCCGCTCAGGCTTGTCATATAACGCAACCAGCGCTTTCGAATGCCTTGAAATCTCTAGAGGAGGAAATGGGCGTAAAAATTGTCAACCGAGGCAGAAATTATGAGGGATTAACAGCTGAAGGCAAGCAAGTTTTAGCCTCCGCGTATCAGGTTTTACATGAAATTGGCAAGTTAAAGTCAGAGATAAATAGTCAAAAATCAGCCCCAATTGGCAATTTAATTATTGGATCGATACCTAGTACACTTCCGGTAGCCTCTCAATTT
>JAOINQ010000047.1 GCA_028139685.1 Betaproteobacteria bacterium | reverse complement strand
CTCGGCGTGACTACGTTGATATCGATTTGATCGAAAGCGTTGAAATTTTGAAAGGGGCCGGCTCCAGCTTATACGGAAGTGATGCCATCGGCGGAGTAGTATCTTTCAATACAAGAAAGCCCAGTAGTTATGTAACAGATAACGAACCGTTATATTTTTCTTACAAATCTGGTTATTCTTCGAAAAACAACGGTCTTACAAACACAACTCATTTTGGTCTCGGCGGAGATGGCATCGCTACTCTTGTGACCTACACGAATAAAAGCAGTGACGAAACAAAAACAGCGGGTTCATCGGGATTTATTGGCAGGCTGCGGCAGGAGGCTGATCCTGCCACCATAAAATTAGAGAATTTCTCAATTCGTACCGACTATGATCTCAGGAATGATCAAAGTATAAGATTTTTATTTGAAGATTACAATAACCATTCCGAGTTTAACGTACTTTCTGAAATAGGCAACATTGTTCGGGGTACTGTAATCAATGGACTTATTGGCGATGATGTGAGGGATAGACAAAGAGTCTCATTAGAGTATCGACTAAACAGATCTAATGAAACTTTGATTGATGGTCTTTTAATGAGGTTATATTCCCAAAGCTCAGAAAATACTCAAAAGGCCATAAGGTCTGAAACAGGAAGATCCGGACCACAAATTAATAATAGGACTTCTATCTTCCGACAAAAAATATCAGGTTTTTATTTGCAGACTGATTCTGAGGTTATTTCAAATTGGGGAGATCATTACATAACGGCAGGTTTCGATTTCTTTACGAAGGAGACATCGTCTCTAAGGAATGCAAGTTTAAGTGGAGTAGGAGGAAATCCTTTACCTCAGTTTTTTACGTACCCCACACGAGATTTTCCAAATACGGATGTGAAACAATTTGCATTTTTCTTTCAGGATGAAATACGGTTTTTTAATGACTCGTTATTATTATTACCAGGTATTCGATTTGATAATTACGATGCTGACGTAGTTTTGGATAGTATTTACCGCACAGGTAACGCTGCACAATCTCCGCCTGAGGATTATTCAGATTCTCAACTCACAAAATCTTTTGGAATAAATTATAAACTTGATGACGAATACTCGGTATTTGCGAGATATGGTGAAGGGTTTAGAGCACCCTCATTTGATGCTGTGAATCAGGCATTTACGAATGTGAGATCAGGATATAAGTCAGTGTCTAACTCAAACCTAAGATCGGAAAAGAGCGAGGGTTTTGAATTTGGATTTAGGTTAGCTTCTGATAATACGCGATTGAAGCTTGCACTGTTTAACACTATTTATCGGGATTTCATAAAAGAAGCCCAGATCGCTCCAGAATTTTTACGTTTTGGGGGAGTGGATCCCACAGATGGACTCCTTACGTTTAAGTCGGTTAATATTCCATCGGTAAGAATATATGGAACTGAGTTGGGGGGCGAAACTGGGCTCTCGGTATTTAACACTAAAGACTCAATGAATAATTTGAATTTCCTTGATAATCTGCGGTTTCGATACAGTATTTCTTATGCAAGGGGAGAATCAAGATCTTCTAACGAACCTTTAGACGAAATCCAACCACTCAATGGTGTTTTCGGATTGTCTTACGAAAACCCAAACGAGAAATGGGGTACTTCGCTAAACGTAGTTTTTGCTGCGGGGAAGGAACAGCGTGAAATAAGTTCGAGTACAAGACAGCCAACAGATGGTTATACATTTGTAGACCTAACTGGCTATGCAGCGCTTAACGAGAAAATTTCGTTAAGCTTCGGCCTTTTCAATATTTTCGATAAGCAATACTTGCGGTGGGCAGATACTGTATTCATTCAAGAGGGTTCAGCAGTTCAGCGGTATACCCAACCGGGATTTCATGGGGGTATCAACCTCAAATATAAAATGTAGATATTATGGCGCACTCATTACGACTTTTAGTAACATTTCTTCTGCTTACTTCGTCTCCCACGAAAGCGAATTCAGTCTGTGGAACTGCGTCAAACACTGAGAAAGTCGTCGTTGCCGGTGGTTCACTAACAGAAATTATGTATTTTCTTGGGTTGCAAAAAAAAATTGTTGCATTGGATGTCACATCAAGTTTTCCAATAGAGGCAAAAAAATTACCCTCAATCGGGTACGTTAGGGCATTGTCAACAGAGGGTGTATTGTCGTTGGAGCCTACTTTGGTAATCGGCGAAAATGACATGGGACCAGAAAATGTAGTGGAGCAAATCAAAAGGACAAATATTGACCTGCGAATTATCCCTGAGATTCATTCTGCTGAGGGAATTAAAAGTAAAGTCTTATGTTTAGGCACCATTTTTGATTTAAATGACAAGACAAAAAAAAAGGTCAATGACGAATTAATTCCGCTCATTGATGATCTCGAAGAGATACAAGAAAAGAACAAAAAGCTTAAAAAAAGAATTTTGTTGATATTGTCAATGCAGGGAACGTCTCCAGTAGTGGCTGGTTTGGGGACTGCTGGAGATGGGTTTATTAAAATGACCGGAGCTAGTAACGTCATAACGGAGTTCGAAGGTTGGAAACCAGTAAGCCCGGAGTCATTAATATTATCTAACCCAGACTATATCTTGATTACGAGTAGAGGAATGAGAAGTTTCAAGTCCATTGATGAGTTAGTAAAACAACCTGCACTGTCTTTAACAAATGCAGCAAAGAATAGAAATGTTGTCGATATAAATGGTATGGCTATGTTGGGTTTTGGTCCGCGAGGAATTATGACCGCACTCGAGGTCGCACGAAGAATTTATGGAAAAGATTCTTAGTTTATTTAATATCAGAATAAATTTCTTAGAAGGACGGCAGTTACTTCTTCTAATTGGTTTTTGTCTATTGCTGATATTTTCTTTATTCGTGGGAGTATCTTTGGGAGGGGTTAAGGCGAACGTTTTTAATCTGTTTTTTTTTGATACCGTTACATTAGAAAGTCAGGTTTTAACAGAAATTAGGATTCCAAGGGTTTTACTAGCAGGATTTGTTGGAGCCAGTTTAGGTTTAGCAGGTGCCTCGTTACAAGGATTGTTTAGAAATCCATTAGCAGACCCAGGCCTTATTGGTGTATCTGCGGGAGCAGCACTAGGGGCAGCTCTGGCTATCGTCATAGGCTCCGAAACTATGGGTGAAAGTTATTTTGGTTTTCTTTTATTACCACTGGCTGCGATCATCGGTTCTTCAATTGTCATCTTTCTTCTTTTTTCATTAACCCGGGGTTTTGGAGTTAGAGGCGTTATTTACATGATACTTGTAGGCATTGCAATAAACGCATTTGCTACTGTTGGTATAGGAGTTTTAACGTTCATAAGCACGGATTCCCAGCTTAGAGGACTAACCTTTTGGACAATGGGTAGTTTTGGTGGTGCAAATTGGAGCTTATTAATTCCAGCAATAATTTTAATTACGCTATCCGTTATAAGTTTACTTAGACTAGGTAGGAAGCTAGACCTTCTGCAACTCGGGGAGGATGAAGCCAACAGGCTGGGGGTTGATGTAAAGAGTTTAAAGCTAAAAGTAGTAATTTTCTCAGCGGTAACGGTAGGGGTAAGTGTGTCATTGTCAGGTATTATTGGCTTCGTTGGCCTTGTGGTTCCACATGTTGTTAGATTAATTGGAGGTGTCAAGCACAAGTTTGTATTACCCGGGTCTGTTTTACTGGGCGCTTCAATAATGATTACTGCTGATTTGATTTCAAGAACTTTGATTTTGCCGGCGGAGTTACCAGTGGGACTTATTACGAGTGCTATCGGTGCTCCTTTTTTTCTCTGGTTGATTTTTAGGATTCGTATGCAATGAGTATTGACGTGTCCTCAATTTGCTTAGATTATGATGGGTCCGTAGTGTTAAAAGATGTATCGTTTACAGTAGAGCCTGGTGAAATTTTAGCTCTCGTTGGACCCAATGGAGCCGGTAAGTCTTCATTGCTAAATATTATGTCAGGTAACAAAAAACCAAACGCGGGAACAGTAAAATATGACGGTACCCTGCTTAACAAAATCAGTATATCGGAAAGAGCAACGCTCAGGAGTGTCATGGGTCAATATGCACCGATAGTCTACGATTATTCCGTTTCAGATGTTATTGAGATGGGATGGATACAGAGCAATTTATTTAAATCGAGTGAAACTAAATTTTACGACGAAATGATAGGTGTTACGACAGAGTGTAAGCTTGAAACTCTTTTACGCCGCAAGTTTAACACCCTATCAGGTGGAGAGCAAAGGCGAGTTCATTTTGCTAGGAGTTTACTTCAGCTTCGTAACGAGTACAACACTAACAGCCAAAAATATTTGTTTTTAGATGAACCGACAGCAAACATGGATATTTATTGGGAATTACAGATTATGAATAGTGCCAGAAAATTAGCGAATAAAGGTACGGGTGTGTTTTTAATCATCCACGATCTCAATTTGGCTATGAAATTCGCAGACAAAATAGCGCTACTAGCAAAAGGAAAAATAGAAAAAATTACCAGACCGGAAGACTTCTTTGATAAAGACCTCTTTAAGCTTGTTTATGGACTGCAGATGTCTTTCGATGAAAAATTAATGAAAATCTTTTATTTTTAGTGCAGTTTTGATAACGGAGAAAATTATGTACATAGCAATGAACGAGTTTAAAATAGTTCTGGGAAGAGAGAATGATTTCGAGCAAC
>JAOINQ010000046.1 GCA_028139685.1 Betaproteobacteria bacterium | reverse complement strand
GTGACCGTGGAAAGACACCGCCATAGGTATGAATTTAATAATGTGTTAAGAGACTCCTTGCAAAAGTCAGGTCTTGTTTGTAGTGGAGAGACAGAGAAAGAATCATTGGTAGAAATAATTGAGCTTCCCACTTCTGAACACCCTTGGTTTTTGGGAGTACAGTTTCATCCGGAATTTAATTCCAATCCTAGGGAAGGACACCCTTTGTTTATTGAGTTTATAAAAGCTGGAATTATGAATTCGGAAAAAAAACTTTCCAAAAGGGAAGTCAATGCAGGACCTGTTCCGAAAGGAAAGCATGAAACTTCTAAATTATGAGATTGGGGGCAGTAAGCCCCTATTGTTGATTGCAGGCCCCTGCGTGGTTGAATCAGAACAACTGCAGGTTGATACAGCCGGATTTTTAAAGGAAATAACAGCGAAATTTCGTATACCCTTCATTTTCAAATCGAGTTATGACAAAGCAAATCGGTCCTCAATAGATTCATTTCGTGGGCCCGGAATAGAAGAAGGACTGCGCATTTTGTCTGCAGTAAAAAACCAATTAAATGTTCCAATTTTGACGGATATTCATGAAGTAGGTGAGTTGGAACTCGTAACTTTGGTGGCCGATGTGTTGCAAACTCCCGCTTTTTTGTGTCGTCAAACTAATTTCATTTCAAGTGTCGCTGCTTCTGGAAAGCCGGTAAACTTAAAAAAGGGTCAGTTTCTTTCGCCTGGGGAGATGATTAATGTCGTAGACAAGGCTGTTAGAGCTGCTCGTGATGCTGGCGTAGAAGAAGATAATTTTATGGTGTGTGAAAGGGGTACATCATTTGGTTACAACAATCTGGTTAGTGATATGCGTAGCCTTGAGATCATGAGAAGAACAAACTGCCCGGTCATTTTTGACGCTACTCACTCGGTTCAGTTACCTGGTGGGCGAGGATCATCATCGGGTGGGCAGAGGGAGTTTGTACCAATTCTTGCTCGGGCAGCGGTTGCCGTTGGTATTGCAGGTGTTTTTATGGAGACACATCCTAATCCTGACAAAGCTCTTTCAGACGGTCCCAACGCCGTTCCGCTTGATATGGTCGAAAACCTTCTAGAGGAACTTTGTGAAATTGATAGAATTGTCAAAAAAAATGTGTCTTAAGGGGCTAGATAATTGTAAGTGGTTTAAAAGAGGATTTGGATGAGTACGATAACTGATTTGTTTGCTAGAGAAATAATAGACAGTAGAGGGAATCCTACGGTCGAATGCGATGTTGTTCTGGATTCGGGAGTAGTAGGGAGAGCTGCTGTACCGAGTGGGGCTTCTACTGGAAAAGCGGAAGCCGTAGAAATCAGAGACAATGATGAAAGATTTGCTGGTAAGGGTGTTTTAACAGCGGTAGAAAATATTCGAAATGAAATCGCTGAGTGTATTTTGGGACTCGATGCTGAACGGCAAGCGGAGATTGATCGGCAATTAGTTCTACTTGATGGAACTTCAGATAAATCCAGACTTGGGGCCAACTCAATTCTTGCTGTGTCGTTAGCAGTAGCCAAGGCCTCCGCATTAAATATGAAGATGCCTCTTTTTAGGTATATTGGAGGAACTGTTGCGAGTTATCTTCCTGTACCAATGATGAATGTTATGAACGGTGGCGCTCATGCAAATAATAATCTAGATATTCAAGAATTGATGATCGTACCGCATGGCTTCGGCTCATTCAGGGAGTCTCTGAGATGTGGTTGTGAAATCTTTCAGTCTTTAAAAATTATGCTAGAAAAAAAAAGTCTCTCTTCAGCTGTGGGTGATGAGGGAGGTTTTAGTCCATCGTTAAAAAGTCACGAGGAGGCGTTAGATTTGATTATTAATGCTATTGAGGCAGCTGGTTATCGACCTAAAGAGGAAGTAGGATTGGCTCTGGACTGCGCCAGTTCCGAGTTTTATAAGGATGGAAAGTATTTATTGCAGGGCGGAAGTGAGAGTCTCAATGTTGATGAATTTATAGATTTTCTTGAATTGCTATGTAATCGCTACCCAATAGTGTCTATAGAAGATGGAATTGCTGAGGACGATTGGAATGGATGGGAAAAATTGACACAAAGACTGGGAAACAAAATCCAGTTAGTTGGTGATGATCTATTTGTTACAAATACTAAATTGTTACAAAAAGGAATTGACCAGAAAGTTGCGAACTCAATTTTAATTAAAATAAACCAAATTGGCACGTTGTCTGAAACTCTTGCGGCTATAGAATTAGCAAAAAAAAACAGTTACTCGACAGTTGTTTCCCATCGTTCAGGCGAAACTGAGGATGTATCTATAGCGGATATAGCGGTTGGTACCAACGCTTATCAAATAAAAACGGGGTCTTTGTCGAGGAGTGAGAGGGTTTGCAAATATAATCAGTTATTACGAATAGAAGAGGATTTGGGTCAGGATGCTAAATTTTTGGGAAACAAAACATTCAGTTAGTATCAGAATTGCTTTAAGAGAATGGTTCGAATGAAATTTATAAAAAGGTTTTCATTTGGAACAATGCTCCTCTTTCTCTTTCTTGTAAGTGTCCAGTTGGTCTTATGGTTTGGAGAGGGCGGTTGGGTAGCTACCATAACTAAACAAAATAATTTTCTTGAATTAGAAAATGCAGTTCGGGAGGATAAAGAAATGCTGTTAAAACTAAGAGCTGAGGTTCGAGATCTACAGGAGGGCAATATGTCAATAGAGGAAAGAGCTCGTTTTCAACACGGGATGTTAGAAAAAGGGGAAGTATTTATTCAGTTGCGCCCCTAGTTTTAAGGGTTTTATCCAATTCCTCAGGTGCTATTAAAAAAACTGTTCCACAAAATTCACATATTACCTTCATTTTAGTTCGTTTTTGTCTCTCATTAAGAAGTTCTGGCTTATTGAATTGTTTAATTGACGCAATGATTTTTTCTCTTTGACAAGTACACTGAAAAATAGGATAAAAGTTTTTTGTTCTTATCAGCTTTTCGTCTATATACTTTTTTAGTAGTAAGTCATCTAAATCGTTGTGTATTATTTCACTAGTTTCTATCTGTTCTAAACCAGAGGTCAATAACTCCCAGTCACACATTTTTTTTTGAGAAGGATCTTCTGGTAGAGCCTGTAACAAAATACCTTTTGCTATATCACCTTTGATGAACAGTTTTAGCCATGATTTAACTTGTTCCGACTTATTTAAATAATGTTCTAACGAATAACCAACGCCACGATCATTTATTTGAACAATTCCCTGGTAAATGCGCATCGATTTTTTGTGAGGTTTTATACTTGCTACAAATAAACCGCCACAATCTGGCGCAACTAGTTCCTTAAATGAATAAAGCTGATTTTTATTCTTTGGGTTATTTTGATTCTCTTTTATAATGCTGCGAAATTCACCAGCATTATTACATTCGGAGACTGCTAATGATATTATTCCTTGCCCGTGTATTTGCAATATTACAGAACCCTTATATTTTAGAGACGAACTTAGTAAAATATTAGCGACTGTAAGTTCGCTTAATAAACGTAATGAACTAAGGGTTATATGATCTCTAGTTTGTCTAAAAGTAGTTGAATCTAAAACTAATTCAACGTATGTAAGTTTTACTGATTGGTCGACGATTAAAAAAGTAGAGCTTCTATTTTGATGTGTTTTACTCATCTAAAGTGTACTTATCTTATCTTTGATGTGTTCTTGATGTTAGATAACAAAAAATTAGAGAAACCCGTGATATATTATGTCAATTCAACGATTTTTTTACATTGAGACCTAATGCAAATTTTACAGGATCTGAACGTAGACTTACACACTCATTCGACCGCCTCAGATGGCTCTGTGTCACCTTCTCAACTAGTTGTCAGGGCTATTGAGAACGGAGTTGATATTCTGGCACTAACTGATCACGATACCGTTAGCGGTATTGCAGAAGGATTAGAGACGGCTAAAGGAACTAGCTTGGCTTTCATTCCCGGGGTTGAGATATCAACAATGTGGGGGGGAAGTTGTATCCATGTTGTTGGGCTGGATATACAGTTTAATGACACTAATTTGAAAGAGGCATTGCTGCAAATTCAAAAAGGAAGATTTCAGAGAGCAGAACGAATTAATTTAGCCTTAATAAAGGCTGGTCTTCCTTCAATGTTAGAGCTTGCTTTGTCCATTGCAGGGGGCAAAGGACAAATTGGACGGGTTCATTTTGCTAGGGCGATGGTTCAGGAAAATATTTGTGAAGATGTCCGTAATGTTTTTTCTAACTATCTTGTCAAAGGAAAGCCAGGCTATGTGGAACACCACTGGCCTTCGTTAAAAAATGTAGTAAGCCTGATATTGGAAGCTAATGGTCTCCCCGTGATAGCCCATCCAGCAAGATATAAACTATCGTACAATTTATTAACCTACATGCTAGAGGAGTTTATTTCTTTTGGTGGGGCGGGGATAGAAGTTGCTACGGGTAGTCACAGTTCGACAGATATTGAGAGATTCAGAAATATTTCTTTAGAGTACGATTTTAAAGCGTCTCGAGGCAGTGATTTTCATTCTCCTTCGGAAAGTCGTTATGATGTTGGCAGGGCGCCGTATTTGCCGGACTGTCTGTTGCCAATTTGGGCAAGTTTAGAAGCAAGAGGGTAAATCATGTACACAAAACGAGTGTTATCTGGAATGAGGCCAACAGGGTCATTGCATCTGGGCCATTATCACGGAGTTCTTAAAAATTGGTTAGAGTTGCAAGTTGAATACGAATGCTTGTTTTTTGTTGCTGATTGGCATGCGCTGACCACACACTATGACAATCCAGAAGTTGTTGAAAGTCATGTGTGGGATATGGTTGTAGATTGGCTTGCTG
>JAOINQ010000045.1 GCA_028139685.1 Betaproteobacteria bacterium | reverse complement strand
ATGGAACCATTTCGATGGTTCGCACCGGAATTCCTCCTATGTATCTTTGAACGGGTACGGGTAGGGAGGCACTTTTTGGGTCAAGAACCATTTCGGCTTCTATTTCTAAACCAATATGTTCCAGCCAGGCATCCACACCAGACGTATAGTTTACAGCGGTAATTGATTCCGCAACCTGAACGTTAAAAGGAGAAGTGGCAAGCACTACACTGCCTCCTTTCATTAAAAATTGATCAATTTTTTTGAGTTGCAAATCGTTGATTTTATTGGGTGCCAGGACGAGTAACATGTCGGTGTCCTGAGGGATTTTTTCATCTTTAAGATCACTCTGCGCGATGTTAAGATTTTCTGACAAGATCTGTCTGAGCCGGTTGAAACTTTGAGCGTTACCGGAAGGCGTGACTACAGTAACAGTTCTTAGGTATCCCGGAGCGAAGCGCTTGAGAGAAGCCTCTATCGACTTCTGAAGGGCCTCTTTCTCTAGAGAGTCCGAGAACTGAACGAGCTGCTTCTTACTACCGTTTTCTAAAATTATATTAAACCAGAATGGCTCCTGGTCCAATAGCCCAGCCATTTGCGGTCTTAGGTTGAACTCAGAATCGAGTTGCTCTTTGATATTTTCATCTCTATTGGGGTCAATTACTTTCAGTGAAAATTTGTTTTTATACTTATTACTGTAGTCCTGTCCGATACTAACCAGATCTTCATATATTGGCTTTAACTCTTTTGGAAGATTGTCTACAGAGGAGACATAAAACTTGAGAGTAACAGGGTCCACAATTGAATCTAATATCGTTCCTCCAATGTTGTATGCTCCGACCGTTTTTTTAATCGCGCGAGTTATCGCATATTCAGGGTTCTTGAGTCTAACTTCAACTCCAACATCACTAGCACTTGCCTTCGCCTCAATAAGATCTGCATAACTTAATGTCTCAAACTGATCCCCATATGCTACTACGATATCAAAATAAGAATTTACAACTTCTGCCTGGTGCCGACTAGCTGTTTGAAAAGGCATTGGTCGAACCCCGTACTTTGTTGCAGCTTCTTCTTCTAGTTCACGATCCTTTTGTGGGTCGACAAATTCAACGGTTGTCGTCCCACCAGAACTTACTTCGTATTCCGTAAGGATATCTTTGATTCTCGGAACCAGAGGAGATAGTAACGGGTGAGACCTTTCCGAGAAGTATCCTCGGATCAAAAGCGGTTCCCTCAAATTCTTAAGCTCATTTTCAGTCGTTTCGGAAAGAGAGTACAATGAGCCTTCTGTCAAATCAGCTCGTAATGAGCTAACCGGAAATAACCAAATATTGAGCAATATAGCATTTGCGCAAACAAGCCCGGTCACCATATTCCATTGCTTGTGATTTTTCATTGTTTTGCGTGTCCATGTTGATTTCTCTAGGGTATACGCATTAGCAACAAGAAATATTACGACAATGCTCGCATAAAAAACTAAATCCCTGAGGTCAATTACTCCCCTTGTGATAGATTCGAATCTCGAACCGGTACCCAAAGCTTCAAGAATTGTAGCGTAGTTATGCCCGACCAAACTCGTGATTAAGGGGGAACCGATAATATAAAAAATTCCACAGAGCATTACAGTCATTATGAGAGCTACAATCGGGTTGTCCGTTTTAGCACTTGTATACAAGCCGATGGAAATATAACTTGCCGCAAGAAAAAAAGTTGCTACATAGCCACCGAAAACAGGTCCAACGTCGAGACGACCCAATACACTAACCGTCAGCGGTAATGGCAAGGTCAGAACCATCGCAATTAAAACAAGAGAGAGCGCAGCAACAAACTTTCCGCCAATTAGAGTGAATTTTGATACCGGTGATGTAAGGAGGCTTTCAATCGTACCGGAGCGCTTCTCTTCTGACCAGGAACGCATTGTGAGCGCAGAAACTAGAAATATGAGTAGTATTGGAAACCACTGAAAAAGTGGTCGTATATCTGCGATGTTTCTACTAAAAAATGTTTCGACCCAAAAAAATACAAACAGGCTCAGCCCAACGAAAGCCCCCAAAAATAAATATGCTGCGGGAGATGCGAAAAAGGTTTTAAATTCTTTATTAGCCACCGAGAGTAGATTGCTTACGGCAGTAGTCATTGAATCCCTCCTTCTGTACTCACCTCTGCGAATACCGTCTCCAGAGTTCTCTTTTCAGGTGTTATTGACTCTATGTTTGCCCCTGCAGAAACCAGAGAGCGTATCAGTGAAGGAATCTCCGCCTTTTGAACTTCAACCCTTAAGCTAGTTGTCTCGCTGTTTTGAACCTCCTCCACTTTTTTAACCAATGGAGATTCGGAAAGCATGGTTATTACGTCAGATTCCGAAGGTTGAAAATTGAAGATGATTTTATTTTCGCTCTGTAAATCCTTTATTTTGGAGTCCAAAACAAGTTGACCGCCCCTCATGATTAGTACCCGTTCGCAGATCGCCTGGACCTCTTGAAGAACGTGAGTGGAAACAATAACGGTAGAGCTTTTCGCTAACTCCTTTATCAACTCACGCATTTGAAGAATTTGGTTTGGATCAAGTCCATTTGTGGGTTCGTCCAAAATTAATATATCAGGCTTATGTAAAAGAGCCTGAGCGACACCAACTCTTTGTCGATAACCTCTCGACAATGTATCAATTCTCGCAGTTGCTTTTTCAGTTAATCGAGTTTTTTCTATAGCCTCTGACACTAGTGAGCCTATCATCGCTCCTTCAACTAAATGCAATTTCGCTTGATAAATCAAGTAGTCTGTCACTCGCATTTCGGGCCAAACAGGACAATTTTCTGGTAGGTATCCTATTTTTTTTTGAATGCCGGCAGTGTTATCTCCCAATACTAGGCCATCAACTTCCACGGACCCTGAAGAAGGTTCAATAAATCCTGTAATCATCTTCATAATTGTCGTTTTGCCGGCACCATTATGACCGAGCAAACCGACAACCTCGCCATTTGTAATTTCAAAGGAGACGTTATCAACAGCCAAGGTGGATCCATAGGAACGGGACAGCTTTGATACAGATATCATAAAACTCTCGTAATCATAAAGATGATAAGATTACAGATTATGGTACAAAAGTTCCCTAAGGGTTTACCATGATAAGAGAACAGGTTAATAGTTATGGATAAAGTAAAAACTCCCCTCAAGTTTTTTCACAAGTCTTCAAGGGTAGAATACAGGCCATCGCGGGTTTTTTGTGTAGGTGCAAATTACAAAAAACATGTTGAGGAAATGGGTCTTCCTGGAAGAGAGTCTCCATTTTATTTTATGAAGCCCAGAGAGGCTCTCGTTCAAGGCAATGGTTCATCGGTTGTTGGCGTTGATTACCCTCCGCAAACAAAAGAGTTAGATTATGAAGTCGAGTTGGTTGTATTAATCGGGAAGAATGGTTCAATGGTGCCGAAAGAAAAAGCATTAGAATGTGTTTCTGGATTGGGGGTCGGCATAGACTTCACGAGAAGGGATATTCAGAGGAAACTTCGTGATAAAAACCAGCCATGGGAATTATCTAAGGCTTTTGAGCAGTCTGCCCCGGTGGGGCCGTTTATCAGTCCAGAAAAAATCAGTTCCTCTATTTTTCCCTTAGAACTAAACATTAGCCTTTCTGTTAATGGGAAAATAAAACAACAGGCCAATACTCGCGACATGATTTTTTCTGTGAGCGAAATAATTTCTGATCTGAGTGCGTTCTTTACACTTCTACCCGGGGATTTAGTTTTCACGGGGACTCCCCAGGGGGTGGGGCCTGTATTTCCGGGGGATGTTTTAGAGGCAAGAATTGATGAACTTCCATGTTTGAGTGTAGCAATTCAGTAGTAAGGAAATATAAATTTCATAATTTCTATGTATTCTCAGTGTTATACTTTTGTTCAGTTAGTAGTTAACAACCAATTGCCAGGAGGACAAGCTATATCATGAGTACAGACAGCTCAAAACGTTTATTTTCTTTTTTGTATAAGGACGCTATCGTCGCTAAGCCTGGATTTAACCGTTGGTTGGTACCTCCTGCTTCTATTGGTATTCATTTGTGTATTGGCTCCGTATATGCCTGGTCTCTCTTCAATTTGCCGCTAACGAATCATTTCGGGGTGGTTGCTCCAGCTGCAGATGACTGGAATCTTTCCAATGTTGTCTGGATATTTTCTGTAGCAATAGTTTGCCTGGGCCTTGCTGCGGCATTTGCAGGAAAATGGTTGGAGGAAGTTGGGCCACGAATGGTTGGCGTCGTAGCAGCTACGCTCTGGGGAGGAGGATTTGTAATTGGGTCTGTGGGCATTGCTACACATCAGTTATGGCTAGTCTACCTAGGTTATGGAGTTTTTGGTGGGTTTGGCCTTGGTTTGGGCTATGTTTCTCCGGTATCTACATTGATTCGTTGGTTCCCTGATCGCAGGGGAATGGCGACCGGAATGGCTATAATGGGTTTTGGTGGTGGCGCAATGATCGCTAAACCAATAAAAACAACTTTGCTATCCTATTTTGCGGTAGCACCAGAATATCTAGGAACTGAGGGTGTTGTTCAGACTGTGACAGAAAATGGTAGGCTGTTTGCTGAAAAGGCAGGTGAGAAAATTGAAGTAGTCATAGCAACTGCGAAGCAAGCCGCTGCACTTCCTGGTGGAGGGGAGGCCGGCGTTTATGTTGTTGGAAGTGGCGATACTGGAGCCTCAGCAACCTTTCTTACCCTAGGGATTATCTACTTTGTTGTCATGATAATAGCGGCTTTTAGCTATCGTGTTCCTCCAAAAGATTGGAAACCAGACGGTTGGGAACCGAAAGAGTCTTCCGGTCAAAGCATGATCACAAAGAAACACGTGCATATCGATCAAGCCCTGA
>JAOINQ010000044.1 GCA_028139685.1 Betaproteobacteria bacterium | reverse complement strand
ATATATTCGTTGTAAAATTCAGGGGTGCTAATGTTCGAATGACGAATGTAAAACTTCCATTAACGTTTGTTTGTTCGCATGAGAGAAGCGGTACACATTTTTTGATGAACTCGCTAGCAAAAAATTCTCTGTATAGTTACGGGGAACAATTAAATTTTGATCCTTTAAGTGACGCTTTAAAACGTTTGGGTATTGATTTCCACCATACGGAGCAGCTTGCACAGCTTTTAGTCGACTTTGAACATTTTGTTTTTGAAGGAGAAAGAAGGTACTTTCCGAGCTTAATTAAAAGTCATTTTCATGCGCATTTTATGGAGCAGTTTTTAACAGGCGATAGAAGGTTCATTTACATTTTTCGAGAACCCAAAGATACGCTTATTTCTTTCTGGAAATTTTTACTTAGGTACCCAGATCAAAAATACAAAAGCAATCCAGAAAAATTTTATGGTAAAACCATAACGGAATTTTTCAAACTTTCTCCCTGTGGCAAAAGTGCGCGATATCAACGAAAAGCCTTTACTGATTACTTTTCGCGTTGGGCTGACCATGTGAATGGTTGGATTGAATTAAGCGAGCGAAATTCTAACGTTATTTTGGTACGATACGAAACGTTAATGCGGGATTTTACGCCAACACTGAACAGCATTTTTACGAAGTTTGGATACGAGGAAAAAAAATTCTGTAAAAAACCAAATCGAGATGATTTTTATCCTGGCGAGTCAATACCTATCGTAGCGAGTGAGATAAGGCTTTTGGAACATGCAATACGAGAAAAACTGAAAGAGCAGCCAAAGATTGTTGCATTGTTTGGGGACGAATAAAAATTCGTTTTGACATATCTTGTCTTGTGTCATATAGACTTTTTTAAACTTTTTGAAGTTGTGATTTTCAGAAAAAAACTTTATCCAAAGTAGGGTACTATTAAGGTTCTTTCAAAAATAATTTTTTTTGCCCATTAATTTTTATAGGTGAGTTGGTGATGAAAATCAGAAACACGTTTTATGATTCAGTAGGAGGTATCGCTTCGGGAGAAGGTTTGGTGCATGTTGAAATGCTGCAGCGTAAAGATTTTAATACTGAGAAAAAGCCAGAGTTTGAAGTAAGCGAGCGATTAACAATGACGATTACCACTTTTTTGAGAATGCATCAGTCAATGGGTAGAGTGATCACTCAGTTAGAAGAAAAAGGAGTGATAAAAAAAAGAGATGGGGAAAATAAGGTAACAAAAAATTAGCGTTTTGTTTGTTGATTGGTTTTTGTAATTGAGAGAGTTGAGATGGTCTCTTCTAGAAAAAAAAATATTTTTGCAGTGAGGTGTCACGAGTTTGGAGAAAAAGAGCGTGAACTTTATGCTTATGGCGAACAGTATTTTGGCGAAGAAAATACGTTTTTGATAATGAATGTTGAAAATAAGCCCAAAATTCCGAAAGGATTTAATTGTGTTCACTTCAATCACGAAATACTACTCAGTTCAAAAGATTTTTTATGGTTCAGAGAAGTTGCATGGAAATGTGGAGATTACTGTTATTATGCTTTGAATAAAAAGCATCCAGGCTATGAATATCTCTGGTTGGTGGAGCCTGATTTAAAAATCTGCGAACCCGACCCAAACGCATTTTTTTCGGTATTTGAAGGTTATGATCACGACTGGCTGGCACCTTTTTTAGGCCCTGCTTCGGAAAAGCTTTATTTTTATCATACGGCAAAGTGTCTTGAGGCAACGCCTATGAGTTGTTTGTTTCCAATCACAAGAGTTAAAGTTTCGAAAATTTCTCAAATGGAAAACGTACGAAAAAAACTTACACAAGATTTTTTACAAAAAAATAGACCTCCTCACGATTATCCAAACGATGAGATATTTTTTGCAACCGTTTCTAGAAGGTTAGGGCTAAAGTGTGCTGGGCTAGATAAACTTTCAACCTTCAATTTTATGTTGTTTCGCTCAGACAAAGATACGATGTTTTTAGATGATGACGTTCGAGAAGTAAAAGGACGATTCATCATGCATCCAGTGCTTGAAGAAGAAGAATATGTTCGAAAAAAAGAAAGAATTTTTGCTGGGGTGTTAAAAGGAAGCGGCGAATTAGTGCACTGGGTCAATGATACGTTACAAAAGCAACCAAATCCGAGGCTACGACAAAAATTACAGGAAAGGTTTTTAGAAGAAGCAAAGAAGATGCTGAGGATACAAGATCACGGATAAATGCGTTCGTGAATGGGTAATATTCTCCCTTTTTGCATTTTGCTAAGGGTTAACCACGATAATAGGTAAGCTTTTGCCTTGATTTGTAAAAAAGTCCGAAAAAAGCGGTAAAAAGTTGCCATTTTGCTTGCATCATTACAATGAAAAGCGTAATGTTAGAGTGTGGTAAATGCGCTACATTTTTAACTTTAAGACCGAAAAGGGCACGCTATGGCCATCTCTTTAATGATACACGAATCCGTTGGGGGCACTCTTTACACCGATACTGATGGTGACGGCAAAGTCGACATATACAGTACTGACTCTTATGCGGTTTCAACTGGGAGCTTTGATTCGAATGTTTTGCATGTCTCCTTTAATTATAGCGGTGGCGCAGATTTATCAAGTTGGGTCGTTTCTGACTCAAATGGCTTATACAACTTATCTACCTCTCCTATCTCTGGTGTCTCCAGTGTTCAGTTCCATAGCGCATATACTGGTGCTGGATCATATGTGTCGGATGCGAGCTGGTCTGGTGCATACAGTTCTGTTACTGATGTTTACTACACAATTGAGACAGATCAACATGATGCTTTTGAAAGTACGATAACTACGGATTTTTCTGTCAACACAGTCACTGCTTCACTGTACGGTGGCGGACAGTTTTTTGGAAATTTTTATGGAGCAGGTTCAAATGGTGGCGCAGACGGATACTACGATACTTATACTCATGAGACGCAGGGCTCTGGGTCGTTTTATTCGGATGATGAAGTAACATATGCGAATAATGGACCTTCTGGTTATGGTTACTATGATTCAACAACTGGTACTGGTATTTATGCAGGAAATGGCTCACAACCCCTAGAGTACTCTGAATATTCGGACGGAAGTGCTGGTTCCGGCTGGTATACGCAAAATTCAGGACCAGATCCAATCCTAATACCTGTAGAGACAGCCGTTTTTGAAAGCGGAAGTTTCCCAATGTTGTATTCCGTCATAGAAGACGGTTGGGCTAATTATTACCCTTCAATTGCAGGAAGCGGAGAGTATTTTGGTAACGGCAGCACATCCCCGTCGTTAGACTATGCAGGCTCTGGATATTACGGCTCTGGTTGGTACACATCTGTCGGAAGTTATGGTAGTGGCAGTTATGGTGGATATGGTTCAGGCAGCTATGCGCCGGAATATAATGACTCCGGCAGTGGGTCAAGTGGTTATTTCACAAGCATAGATGGTTCGGGCTCATATTATGGCACAAGTTCACCTGACAAGGCTTGGGGTTCCACGGGCGATGGTTATTACGTTGACACTGGTAGTGATGGGTATGGTACTGGCTCCTTCATGGGCTACTATGGCAGGTATTATTTTGAAGATTCTGGACCTTCCGGCTCAGGATACTATGCCGAAGTAGCCTTTGGTAGTTACCTAGGCTATATGCATCCTGATTACTATGATTATGGGTATTACGGCTCAGGTTGGTACGCGGATTCTGGCAGCGGCTCCTATGGCTCTGGTAGTTTCATGGCGGGAAGCGCGGGTGAATATCCTTACCCAACACGGGCTCAAGACGGTCCGATGGGAGAAGGGTATTACGAAGAGGTATATGGTTCGGGATACAGCTTCGGTAGTTCTTATCCAACAATGGAATATAGTACTGAAGGATTCAATGGCTCAGGTCCTGGTTGGTATTACGAAGAAAATCCTTATGGAGCTGGATCCCCAGCAGGCTGCGTTGTATCTGGTTCGCGATCAACCACTGTTGTTTTGCCTAACAATTCCTCGCGTTTTTCATCTTGTGCCTGCTGATCAGCAATTGCTCTAATCGTAGCTAAATGTTCTGTGCGGTCCTCAATTACTTCCGTACGAATTGTACCCTCACGAATCTCTTCTACTGCAATCGGAACAAATACCGATGTATCCATATCGGTTGCAGCTAACGCTTCATCAATTACGTCATCAACTACCTCCTGGGCTGCGGCAATAACTTCAGTTGTTGTCGTTGCTACGGATTGTTGCTGATTTAAAACAGCTAATAACTGTTCTGCAGCCTCGAAACTCTGACTTGATCCCGTAGCAGGAAGCTCCGCTTCAATAGCAGCAATTACACTTGAAATAGTACTGGTACTTTGTGCCTGTTCATCCTCACCTGCATCCATCGCATGCTCTAGCTGCGTTATCTCAGCGGCTGTCAAAGCATCCATGCCAAAGAACTGCTCTAACACATGCGCATTATTTGATTCCCCAGCTTCGGAGTCAAACTGCTTCAAAATTTCATCCAGCTTGAACTTGTTATTTAATAATTTAACAGCATTGTAGTTTCCAGAACCACCATTTGCCTCATCAAAGGAAATAACGCCAATGGAATTAGTTACTGTATTGGGGTCACCATCCCCATCAATCCTTAAGTCAATTTCATAGGTGTCATTTTGAGTGTCCGGCGTAACTTCTACTTCCAAAGTTTTCACAAAGTCGCGCCACTTGGACTCATATGCCGGATCACCACTTGCCAACTCATAAATTTCCGATAATCTATAGCCGGCAGCAGCAAGTGATGCCGCTGTCACCTGAACATACACAATATCCTGTGCCTGATTACTTCTTCCCGAAAGACCTGTCCCATCAGGCGACAAATCAAGATCTCGAACAATTGCCGAGTCACCTACCACAAAATAATCTCTATCCTGCGTTGCCGATGTCGACTCACCTTTGTTTCGGTCCCCATACAGGGCATCCCCGCCTTCAAGATCAATCAAGACATCTGAGCCGGCTCCTCCGTAAACATC
>JAOINQ010000043.1 GCA_028139685.1 Betaproteobacteria bacterium | reverse complement strand
GATTGAACCCAAATTTTTTCCGCTCCGAGTTAAGCTTTCGATAAAGAAATTTACAGTTGAGCCGGTCCCTATTCCCAAGTTACAGCCATCACATACATATCTAAGAGCAGCTTCTGCCGCATCTTTTTTTCTTAAGTCTGGCATACTTAAAGATTAGCACTTATACAGGAAAAAATGAAAACAAAAAAGATAAAATACGATTGTCTGAAATGCACGGGGTATTGTTGTAGCTATGACAGAATAGAGGTTTCTGAAAAGGATATTAAACGACTGGCGAAGCATTTTGGAGTAACTGAGCAAGACGTCAGAGGAAAACATCTTAAAACTTACAAGTTTAAAGAAAAAAAGGAAACTATCTCTGAAGAGATACTCAGACATAAAAAAGACCACATTTTCACATCAGTCTGTAAATTCTTGGATAGCGATTCCAGACAATGCACAATCTACAAAGCACGGCCAAAAGTATGCAGACAATACCCCAATACCACCCGATGCGGGTATTACGAATTCTTAAAATTTGAGAGAAAGCAGCAAGACGATAAATCTTATTACCCTACTTTTTGAAAGTTGGGGTGGTCGATGGGGCTCGAACCCACGACAACCAGAATCACAATCTGGGGCTCTACCAACTGAGCTACGACCACCATGTTCCAACATTCTAAACAAAAAATCGGTGAAAAACACCCATCCGTACCTGGCCTGCCGAGAGGGATTCGAACCCCCGACCCACAGCTTAGAAGGCTGTTGCTCTATCCAGCTGAGCTACCGGCAGTAAATATTTGGTCGGGGCGAGATGATTCGAACATCCGACCCTCTGCTCCCAAAGCAGATGCGCTACCAGGCTGCGCTACGCCCCGAATCCAGTAGTATATCGCAAAGTTTGCATTAAGAAAGAGTGTTTTTACCCAAAACGACCAGTAATATAATCCTGAGTAAGCTCGTGAACTGGGTTGATAAAGAGTTCCTTGGTTTTTCCAACTTCAACCAATTTGCCCAAATGGAAATATGCTGTTCTATCGGATACTCGGGCAGCTTGTTGCATCGAGTGAGTAACTATAACTATAGTATATTCAGATCTTAACTCCGAGATAAGCTCCTCAATTTTAGCCGTAGCGATTGGATCGAGAGCGGAACACGGCTCATCCATAAGAATCACCTCAGGATTGACTGCAATTGCTCTCGCAATACAAAGACGCTGTTGTTGACCACCAGATAAACCTGTTCCAGGCTGATCAAGCCGATCTTTTAATTCATCCCAAATACCTGCCCGTGTTAGGGAAGATTCAACAATATCGTTTAAATCTGCCTTATTCTCAGCAAGACCATGAATTTTAGGCCCGTATGCTACATTTTCGAAAATTGATTTAGGGAATGGATTTGCCTTTTGAAAAACCATTCCAACCCGAGCTCTTAAACCCACAACATCCACCGATTTATCGTAGATGTCTTGTTCATCCAGCAAAACCTGACCTTCCAATCGACAACTATCAATCGTATCGTTCATCCTGTTTAAGCTTCTCAACAAAGTGGATTTACCGCATCCAGATGGCCCAATGAAAGCGATAACCTCTTTTTCGGCAATATCTACCGTAACATCCACCAAAGCTTGCTTATCTCCGTAGAAAACATTAATGCCTCTTGTGGAAATTCGTGGGTTTTGTACGAAAACATTACCGACTGTCGTCTCCGGCAGCAAGCGATCTTCGATACCTAATGAGGAGTTTTCTTTTTTTTGAAGTCTTGCTGCGCTCATATAATCTACATCTTCCATAATATTTCCCCGTTTATATTACCAACGTTTTTCAAGTTTTTTTCTTAATATCACCGCAAAAAAATTCATCAACAGCAAAAACGCTAGGAGCACTATGATCGCAGCACTTGTCTTATGAACAAACATTCTTTCAGCAAAATCTGCCCACATGAAAATTTGCACGGGAAGAGCAGTGCTAGGCTCAGCAAATCCCCCGGGTACATCTACTATAAACGCAACCATTCCAATCATCAATAATGGCGCTGTTTCCCCGAGTGCTTGCGCCATTCCAATAATAGTACCAGTTAGCATCCCCGGCATAGCTAAAGGTAGTACATGATGAAAAATCATCTGCATTTTCGAGGCTCCTATTCCATAAGCTGCCTCTCTAATGCTGGGCGGAACGGCTTTTATGGCTGCTCTGGAGGAGATAATTACAGTGGGCAGAGTCATCAAAGCAAGGACAATTCCACCGACTAAAGGGATTGATCGAGGCAAACCAAAAGCTACAATAAAAATGGCTAGTCCCATTATGCCAAATACAACAGATGGGACTGCAGCGAGATTATTTATATTGATCTCAATCAATTCAGTAAACCAATTTTTCGGAGCAATCTCTTCCAGGTAAATCGCAGTCATAATTCCCAAAGGAAAGGCAATACTTAAGCAAATAAGCATAGTCAAAATAGAACCGATCAGGGCTCCCTTTATTCCTGCGATTTCAGCTTCTCTAGAGGCAGAACCTGAGAACAAATAGTCTGAAAATTCATAAGTAATTAATCCTTTTGAGTTTAGATTGTCGATATATTGGATAGCAAGGTTTGACAATCTTCTTTCTTCTTCCGGAGTGTCTCTAGAAATGTAACCTCTCAAAAAACTATCAACATCATCATCTAAGGCAAATTGAATGCTATGCATAGAACCCAACAAATTTGGATTTTCTTTTATATGGTTGATAAGTCGCACATCGGATGCTGACGAAACGAGTGACTTTGCGCTCTTTTTTTCACTGCGTGTATCAACTCCACCAATTTCCGCGTAAAGAGATTCATGTACCAATTTAGATGCATCTCCAGAAAAAAGAGATTGGTCAGAAAAATCTCCTTTTGGATCTAAGCGAGATGAATCGAGATATACGTTCAGAGTTACATAGTGCTGAAAAAGACCGGGAATGCCGTTCGTAAAAATTAAATAAAATAAAAAAAACAAGAAAAAAATGGCCAATGTAACTGCACTTTGCCCATAAAACTTAAACTTTTTTTCCTGAAAGTGTCGTTTTGGAAGTGAGTTCCTTATTTTTTGACTGACATCAATAGGTTTTATTTTCTTATTGGTATCAATCATACTGTTCTCTATATCGTTTTACGATTTGTAAGGCGAAGAAATTTAGCACTAATGTGACGATAATCAGCATGAGAGCTAAGGCAAATGCTGACAATGTTTTAGCCGACTCAAATTCCTGATCTCCAACTAAGATGGTCACTATCTGTGTAGTGACAGTGGTTACGGCGTCCAATGGATTGAAAGTAAGATTCGCAGCTAAACCTGCAGCCATCACCACAATCATCGTCTCTCCAATTGCTCTCGATACAGCTAAAATTATTGCTGCCACGATTCCTGGAAGTGCGGCAGGTAGTACTACTAGTCTTGTAGTCTCACTTACAGTAGAGCCTAATCCATATGCCGCATCCCTCAAAGATTGTGGTACTGAATTTATTACATCATCAGAAAGAGAAGATACAAATGGAATTATCATAACTCCCATTACAAGTCCAGCTGCCAATGCTGATTCAGACGAAACAGTAAGTCCCAAACTTTCCCCAAAACCTTTTACCATTGGAGCAATCGTTAGAGCTGCAAAAAAGCCATATACGACGGTTGGAACCCCAGCGAGAATTTCCAACAACGGCTTAATAATGGCTCTGACCCTCTTGGTTGCGTATTCTGCTAAATAAATCGCGCTCAACAGACCTACTGGAACAGCAACTGACACTGCCACCAAAGATATCAGTAGCGTTCCAACGAACATTGGAATCATTCCATATTCAGGCTCAGCACCTTCCGAGCCAGCTCGAAGGGCTCCCTCAAATTGAGGATTCCAAGTTAGTCCAAATAAAAATTCATCTGGCGGAATTAAATCAAAAAACCGAATCGTTTCAAATAAGACTGAAACCACGATTCCTATCGTTGTCAAAATTGCAACTAGCGAGCATAAACCAAAGATCCATAAAACAATTTTCTCGACATGGATTCTTGCTTTGAACGTCGGCGCAACTCTTTTTAATGCAAGATAACCACACATGACCGAGATAGCTATACACCCTAAAAAAATTGCGTTGCTAGATGTTGCTGACCATCGTCTCCACGCATCTGCTGCCAGAACTACCCATGATTCTGGCTTGCCAAAAGTGATTCCATCCAACTCATTCATCACTTTGATAAAATTGATTTCCTTAGCTGTTTGATTTAATTCGACTAAATTAGGATAGAAACTTTGCAACCAATATTTAAATACAATTCCATCGCCAACTGTCGTAAATAACAATCCTAATACAGCTGGCAGTAGTGCAATCAACACCGTCCAGTAAATATAGTATTTTGGCAAGGAATCAAATTTTGCGGTTTTTCTTTCAGAATAAACCAAACGGTACGTCGCAAATCCGTACAAAATGCTGATCGTTATGATTGCCAGTAGAGTCTGAACAGAAGTGAAAATAACAATCTCCAAACAAATCAAAAGGGACTCTACTCAGTGAGCAGAGTCCCTTTAGTTTAAACTAGAATACTAGCTTTACGACTCTATTTTGATAAGTCATCCATGACGAGCACAGGAAGATCAGACATCGCCTTCTTGAACTTAGCTCTTTCATCTTCACTCATCGGAATCATACCAGCATCCGCTAACGCCCCATCCGCACCCCAATGTTTCGTCCATTCCATCATGTAGTCATTAATCCCGGGAACCACATCAATGTGAGAATGTTTCACGTAAAAGTAAAGAGCTCTCGAGGCCTTATACTTGCCAGAAGCGATATCTTTGAATGTTGGCGCAACATCGTCCAAAACCGCACCCTGAATTGAATCGGAGTTCTGATTTAAATAAGAAAACCCGAATATTCCATAAGCAGTAGGATCTTCCTTAAGCTTTTGCACGATTAGGTTATCCTGCTCTCCTGCCTCTACATATGCTCCATCTGTTCTCATTGCTCGACATTTCTTTCCTTTTTTGTCTCCGCGGGCTTTCGAAAGCTTTTTGGCAACGGAATC
>JAOINQ010000041.1 GCA_028139685.1 Betaproteobacteria bacterium | reverse complement strand
GTCAAATATAAAATTCAGTCAGTCATTAAATGCTTCTGCGCCATTAGAGGCTATTTGGATTAAACTGGCGATTATTTTTCAAAAGCCTTATCTAGTTTTCATTTTACTCTTAGCAGGATCCTTGTTTATTACGGGTTTTTTTGTAACGAAAGACTTACAAATCGGAGAATTGCGTCATGGTGTTTCTGAACTAAAACCAGAATCTAGATATAACCTAGATACTGAAGAAATAGTTACATCTTATGATTTTAATATCGATAATTTCCGTGTTATAGCTGAGATTAAAGGAGAAGATTCTCCATGTTTAAGTCCTGACGTAATGAAAACTCTTTCTGAGTTTGAATTTTTTGTCTATCAGAATCCAAATGTCCTAGCTGTCGAAGGTCTTGCCGGACTGGTGAAGAAGATTAACCAGGCATACTCCGAAAATTTTTTCAAATGGAGAACAGTTCCATCAAGCTCTCTTCAAATTGCTCAAGGTGTTGGCTATGCTACGAAAAGAGGAAATGCTTATATGAATACTGAATGTTCTGCCTTGCCGATATCAATTTTTTTAAAAGACAGAAAAGCGACTACGATAGATAGTTTGGTTAAAGACATAAATCAATTTTCTTCCACGTTAAAAAATGATCAAGTGAAATTAAGAATGGCGTTAGGAATGGTTGGTGTTTCAGCATCCCGCAACGATGTGATAAAAAAATCTGAACCTCTGGTTAATACTGCTTTGTTTTTCTCTGTCGGCTTTTTGTGTTTGGTCCTTTTTAGATCTATAAAGGTTACTTTGGCAATAATCTTACCACTAATACTTGTAACCGTCTGGTGCAATGCTTTAATGGTATTTTTAAATATAGGGGTAAAGATGAACACCTTACCTGTAATAGCATTGGGAGTTGCGGTGGGAGTAGATTATGGAATATATCTGTTCGAAAGGATGTATCATTATGTTAAGTATGATGGACTGAGTATTGAGAAAAGTTATTCAGAAAGTTTGCGTCAAAGGGGATCAGCCTCAATATTTACAGCCTTGGTTACATCTGTTGCTGTTTTTTGCTGGTACTTTTCAGATTTGAAATTTCAGCAAGACATGGGATTACTTTTAGGATTTATGTTTATATTTAATCTAGTAGGAGCAATTTTTTTGGCTCCGGTTTTATTAAAATATTTTGGACTGCCAATAAAAACGAAATGACTCTAGAAAAGTTAAAAATAAGTTTACGTCTTCCGGTAATTGCTTCGCCTTTATTTATTTTATCTAATCCGCGAACTGTTGTTGCGCAATGTTGTGCTGGGGTCGTTGGATCTTTCCCGGCACTAAACGCTAGGGGTGAAGGGACATTAAAACAATGGCTTCAAGAGATTAAAGAAAAGCTAGAAAAAGAACGGGAAAACAATAGGTTTGTAGCACCGTATGCAGTTAATCAAATTGTACACGCATCGAATTCTAGGTTAGAAAAGGATTTGAGGGTCTGTGTTGATGAAAAGGTTCCAATAACTATTACAAGTCTTAGATCCCCTAATGAGGTTGTTCATGCTGTAAAAAGTTATGGGGGGTTAGTATTTCATGATGTTATAAGTTTAAGGCATGCTGAAAAAGCTATTGAAGCTGGAGTTGATGGCTTGATACTAGTTGCGACTGGGGCAGGAGGACATGCAGGTACGCTAAACCCTTTTGCATTAGTGACTGAAGTTAGAAAAATATATAGTGGGCCATTAGTACTCGCTGGCTCAATTACTAATGGGTCTCAAATTCTTGCTGCCCAGGTTATGGGAGCAGACTTCGTATATATGGGTACAAAATTTATATGCTCTGCAGAGTGTCCTGCTCCGGAGGATTATAAAGACATGATTATACGATCTTCGGCTAATGATATTGTCTATACAAATTTTTTTACAGGCATTTATGGAAGTTACTTGAAAGAAAGTGCGGACAAAGCAGGGTACAATTCAAACAAATTATTTTCCTGGCCGCGTTTTAAACTAGGATTACAATTATTTTTAGGAAGGAAGTTAAAACAGGTAAACTTCTCTTCTTTTGAAAAACTTGGCAGTAAAGCCTGGAAAGATATCTGGAGCGCAGGACAGGGAGTGGGAGATATAGATCAAAAGCAAAGGACTGCCGAAATTGTTAGTCAATTGATTGAGGAGTATAGTCGTGCAAAAGAAAAGATAATGAATCTGTTATGACTAAATTTGGTTTTGTGGTTGCATGTTTCATTTATGCTTCTATGGTAGGAATAGCCAAGAGCAATACAACCGGAAAGTTTACATATTCAGGAGCGGAGAGCGGAGGTTCGTCAGATGGTCTTGTACCTGAATATCATGAGTCCAGAAAGAAATTTAAAGAACTAATCAATATTAGGTATCGGAGTAAAAAAAATAGTATAGATTCTGAACGTCCAATATTTACAGTAAATAAAAGCAACATGAATGAATATTCCCTTCATTTGTCATTAGGGTTACAGGCTGTACTCAATAAATATCCTAATTATGAAATACAAGTTTTTAATTCCTATCGTTCCTCCAATCATCCGAGAAAGATCAAACTGCAAATTGAAGGCAGTTTAGAAAATTCTCATCACGCTGACAAACTGCGCAAATATATCCCCTTCAAATTTCCGAAGAATGGTGCTGAAGTAATGCTTAACCATTTGTCTCGTTATCAAGGAAAAAGTGAGGAAAAAAAAGCCCACTCCTTTGTTGTAAATTCAACGGGAGTATTTACTAGAGTTGGGGTATGGAGCAAAAGGTTGTCGTCTGAAGCCCTTGATAAAGGCGCCAATGAAATGCAATATTATGTATTAGCTAGATATTTTGAACCAGCTTCGTTGGTTGGTGATATTTTGTTGGTCCATGAGCCGATACCATTATTAAAACAAAAGAGAAAGGCGTGGATTTATAGTTCAGCTCAAAGGAGAGTTCGGCGTGCACCGGATGCCTCGCATGATGCTACCGGAAGAGGTTCTCAAGGATTGATTACTGCAGATCAAATTGATGGATTTAATGGGGATTTAGATCGTTTCGACTGGAAACTGCGCGGAAAACAAACTTTTCTTGTTCCGTATAATGTTAACAAACTAGATAATAAAAATATTAAGTATTCAGATATTCTCGGCAAAAACTGTATTAAAGCTGAATTCGTAAGATATGAGTTTCATCGCGTCTGGGTTGTTGAGGCAAGATTAAAGCAGTCGTCTAGACATATCTATTCTAAACGTGTTTTTTATGTAGATGAAGATAGTTGGATGGTTTTGATGGAAGATGCGTATTCTAGACGAGGGGATTTGTGGAGGGTGGCGCTCCATGGACTTGTTCAGCAAAAAGAAGAAAACTTTCCTTGGTATCGAGTACACGTGCACTACGACTTGAATAATGAGATGTGTTTTGTTTCCGGTTTGGATAATGAAGTTGTCTCACCTCCGAAGTTCGGTTTTAAAGACAAAGTTAGAAACTATACTCCAGATGCGCTTCGAAGGACAAATCTGAGGTAGTTTATTATTTGTTCTTGTGGTGGTGAATAGGTCCTCCTAAAAATGGTGCGAAACCGGTTCCAAATATTACGCCAGCATCTGCTAATTCTTCACTCTCGACTATCCCTTCCTCAACAAGAGAAATTGTTTTTTGTATTAACGGTTTTATAAGATTTTCTGCTAAGTTGCTTCTTTCCATGTCAGTCAGTTTTAATTTTGTTTTTGATACTTTTCTTCCTTTTTCCCACTTATAAAATCCTTGATTAGTTTTTTTGCCGAAATGTCGCTTTCGAGTTAACTCTTTTAGACATATTGGTGTTGGTTCAGACTGTGTAATGGTCTCACCAACAGCAAGACAAATATCAAGTCCGACGGTGTCAACAAGTTCTAGTGGACCCATAGGCATTCCCCAACACTTCATCGCATAATCGATATCTTCCGGACTAATACCGTTATCCACCGTCCTCATTGCGCTTTGTAGGTAAGGCATTAAAACAGCGTTAACCAAAAATCCAGGACTACTTTGAACTGGCAGAGGTAGTTTTTTTATTCGGCTAGTAAAATTCATAGCAAAATTTAAAAAATTTTGGTCACATTGATTAGACTTTATAATTTCCACGAGAGGCATTTTTAAAACAGGGTTAAAAAAGTGTACTCCAACAAGTCTGTTTGGGTCTTTCAACTTTTTTGAAATTTCTTCTATTTTTATACTTGACGTGTTGGAACATAAGAGAGCAGTAGATTTTGCTTTTTTTTCAATTTCGGAAAAAATATTACGTTTAACCTCTAAATTTTCAGTCGCTGCCTCAATGACTACGTCGGCTTTTTCTATGCCGGAACCAATCAAATCTGGTATTAAATTATCTAATAATGATTTTTGCTTATACTTATTTTTAAATTTTCTATTAAAATCACGAGAAGCTTTTTTCATAACTCTAGCTATCTGTTCTACGGAAAGGTCTTGAATAGAAACAGTAAAACCCTGAAGGACACACCAAATCGCAATATCTCCCCCCATAGTCCCGGCTCCAATAATATGGATATGCTTGATGGGATATTGGTCAGTATTTTTAGCTTTCGTGTTAATCTTGCCGAGGCTTTTGAGTTTTTCTCTTAACAGAAAAACTCTCAAGAGATTTTTAGCTGTTTTGGAGCCAAGGATTTTACTATGAAGGCTCTCATCTTTAGTAGGATCGCCGTTTTGCTTAAGCCATAAATCGAGTATCCCGAAGGGAGCAGGATAATGTTCCTCCATAGCCTTTTTCTTTAGGGAACGCTTAATCAAGAAATAAGTAACTTTCTTCAAAGGGCCTTGCATTAATCTGTTTATGAAATTTAATTCCTTTTTCCTGGGTTGATTTTTAATCAATCTTTTACAAGCGTTTTCAACCGTTCTAATAGGAGAAAGCACATCTGCCAGTCCGATTCGGTAGGCTTTTCTTGCATTAACAAAACTCCCACTGAGCATCATATTCATTGCATTAATTGGCCCGATTTTCTGTGGCAACCTCTTTATTCCTCCCCACCCTGGGTAGATACCCAACTTTACCTCAGGGAGGGAAAAGCTTGTCGTTTCTTCGTCTATAGCAACAATATACCTACAGGATAAAGCTAACTCAAGCGCTCCCCCAAAACAAAAGCCGCGCACCAAA
>JAOINQ010000042.1 GCA_028139685.1 Betaproteobacteria bacterium | reverse complement strand
AGCTTTTTTTAGAAGAGATTACAGGAAAGTGGCACAATTACATATAGACTCTGGTTGGGTGCCTGCAAACACCCGAGTAGAATCTTTAGAATCAGCTATTAGAACTGTTTGCGAGCCATATTTTGACAAACCATTAAAAGAAATTTCTCTCGGGCAAGTTTTACTGAGACTATTCCAGGCATCAAAAAAGTTTAACGTAATAATACAGCCTCAGTTGGTACTCTTACAGAAGACTCTGTTAAACATTGAAGGTTTAGGAAGACAATTGAACCCTGATTTAGACCTATGGGTTACAGCGAAACCGTTTTTAGAACGCTGGATGAGTGAGCAAATTGGGTTTTCTGCGTTTAAAAATCAAATTTTGAAAGAGTCGGAAAACTGGGCTACAGAATTGCCGAAAATACCTAAACTTGGTTTTGAATTAGTTGACCAGCTAAAAAAATATAACCAGTTAGAAAAAGAGAAAATTTTTGAGCTCTCTGAGTTGCATAAAGATTTAAAATACTGGGTTAAGGCAAATACCTTTTTTTATTTATTGCTAATTCTTATTTTTATTGTCCTTATTATCTTTCTTAATTATGGTGCTTAATTTTATTTTCTTATATATTCTGTTGTCGGTTCTTATAGGACTGTACTTCTCAAGAAAAACAAAAACTGCTGATGACTTTATCAGAGCCGGTAGAAATCTTCCATTCTTAATAGTTTTTGCCATGGTTTTTGCAACTTGGTTTGGTGCTGAAACGGTTCTGGGTATTTCGGCCACGTTTTTGGAGGAAGGGCTCATCGGACTAGCCTCTGATCCATTTGGGGCAGCAGCTTGTCTTGTCATTTTCGGTTTATTTTTCGCAAAAAAACTCTACAGAATGAACTTGCTCACCCTGGGTGATTATTTTCGGAAAAAGTATAACCGTCATATTGAGCTAATAATTTCGACACTTATCATTATTTCTTATTTAGGGTGGATTGCTGCACAAATAACTGCGTTGGGTTTAGTTTTTTCCTTACTTTCTAATGACAGCATTTCAAATACAAATGGGATTCTATTGGGTGCTTTTATTGTTCTTTGTTATACAATTGTTGGTGGGATGTGGTCTATCGCTGTAACAACATTTCTCCAGATGATCGTAATTATTATCGGTTTGGTGCTCGCCACAGCAGAAACAACGAGTCTTGCTGGAGGTATTGGAGCCGTCATTGCGAAAGCCGATTTAGATGGGAAACTGCTTTTCTTACCTTCTGTAGATTCGTTAGAATTCCTTTTTTGGATTGCTGCTTTCTTAACCATGGCGCTAGGTTCTATTCCACAACAAGATGTTTTTCAGCGTGCGAATGCGGCGCAAAATGCTAGCATTGCTTCCATAGCTACTACCTTTGGAGGCATATTCTACCTGATTTTTGCTTCGGTGCCCCTTCTTTTGGCATATACTTCATTCATCATTGACCCTCTCGAAACCTCCAAATTAATGGAAATTGATTCTCAACTAGTGCTACCAAATTTAATTTTAAATCATACGTCGAGTTGGCTTCAGATTATTTTTTTTGGCTCTCTCGTAAGCGTAATATTAAGTACAGCATCGGGAACCTTGTTAGCACCATCAGTTTTATTTACGCAGAATATCGTGAGCTATTTTAGTAAAAAGCTCGAACCACCTCAGCTTATGATGGCGACCCGAATCACGATATTTTTGTTCGTTATTATAGTATGTTTGTACTCAATTTCATCTAATAACACAATCCACACCATGGTGGAGAATGCCTATAGAGTAACGCTTGCCGGAGCATTTACACCCCTTGTTGCAGGCTTGTTCTGGAAACGGGCAAACAGTTCTGGTGCAGGGTTAGCAATAGTGTTAGGAATCTCATCCTGGTTAACTCTTGAATTACTAGAGTTGAATTTGCCTATAGAACCTCAACTAATAGGTCTTATTCTGAGTATAGTCGGAATGATTCTGGGGTCTGTTTTTTTGACTAAATCAAGCGTGCGCCAATGAATATTGTAATATTGGCCGCGGGTATAGGAAGACGAATGAAAAGTTCTCTTCCCAAAGTCCTCCACCAAATTTGTGGCAGGCCAATGATCTGTCATGTGCTTGATGCCGTTGCTACATTTAAGGAGTCAAATATTGTTGTTGTTATTCCTCCAAATGGGAGTGAAATCGAGAATACAGTTCGCCAATTTACGCGCACAAAATTTAAACCAAAGTTTGCAATTCAAGAAAAACCCCTGGGAACTGGTGACGCTTTGAAATCCGCGGTTCCTTTCTTAAAGATTAACAAACCAACTCTTATCCTATTCGGCGATGTTCCTCTCGTCTCTAACCAATCATTGAAGCGATTTGCAAAAAATTTTGCAAAAAACTCATGTTTTAGAATCTTAACCACAAAAATAGAGAAACCAAAAGGCTATGGAAGAATTATAAGAAATAATCGGAAGGAAATCTTATCAATCAGAGAAGAAGCTGACGCTTCTGCAAAAGAGAAGATGATAATGGAAATATTTGCTGGGCCAATGCTAATAAATACGAAGGTTCTGAAAGGGCTAATCCAAGAGATAAAACAAAACAACAAACAAAATGAGTTTTATCTTACCGACCTAGTAGCGAAAGCTGTAAAAAATAACCTTGCAATTAGTTCATTGGAACTTGAGGATTCTCAGGAAATTCTCGGAGTAAACACAATTAAACAGAAATTAGAAGCGGAAATAATATTGAGCCAAAAGAAAATTGAATTCTATTTAGAAAAAGGGTTGCAAATAAAAGACCCCAATAATTTTAATCTTCGGGGAGATATCAATTTCAAAGGTAATGTAAGTATTGACACGGGATGTGTTTTTGACGGAGAAATTAACCTTGGTAGAAATGTAGAAATCGGACCTTATACAATTCTTAAAAACGTCAATATCGAGGATAATGTTCGAGTCGATGCATTTAGTGTTATCGAAGAAAGTGAAATAAAAAAGAATAGTACTGTTGGGCCTTTTGCCAGATTAAGAAATGGAGTAGTAGTCGGAGAGAATTGTCGTGTTGGCAATTTTGTTGAGATAAAAAATAGCGTTATTGGAAGTAGCACTAAGGCGAGCCACTTATCTTATATCGGTGACGCAGAAATCGGAAAAGATGTAAATATCGGAGCTGGTGCTATAACCTGTAACTACGACGGAAAAGATAAACACAAAACTACGATCGAAGATAATGTTTTTGTAGGATCTAATACTAGTTTAGTAGCTCCAATAAAAATAAAGAAAGGCGCTACAATCGGAGCTGGCAGTTGCATCACAATTGATGCTCCGGCCAAGAGCTTAAATGTTGGACGTGCAAAGCAGACTACCATAAAAAATTGGAAAAAAAATTAGACTATGTGTGGGATTATTGCGGGAATTAAGAAAGGCAATATCGTACAGGATTTAATTGGATGCCTAAAAAAATTAGAATATCGAGGTTACGATTCTGCAGGACTTGCATGCTTTGAAAATAGCAATATAGAAAGATACAGATCTGTAGGAAGGGTCTCCGAGTTAGAAAAAATTGTAGATACAAAATATTCTAATATTGGGATTGCTCATACAAGATGGGCTACCCATGGAAAGGTAAATGAATTAAATGCACATCCTCATTTATCCGTAAAAGATGGTTTTTCAGTTTGCGTAATTCATAATGGAATTATAGAGAACTACAAAGAGCTAAAAGCGAAACTCATAAAACATGGGTATTCTTTTGAATCCCAAACCGATTCAGAGGTCCTTGCACATTTGCTTCACTTAGAGAGAAAAAAATTCTCTTCTTTAAAAGAAGCTTTAAATTCTGTTAGAAAAAAACTAATAGGGGCTTATGCATTAGTCGCAATTTGCGATAAAGATCCTAATACTATCTCAGGTACAAAGAGTTCTTCCTCTCTCGTCTTGGGTATTGATAGGGGAAGACATCAATATTTTTTATCCTCTGATCCTAATTCCTTATCTGGCATTTCGAAGCATATTGTATTTATAGAAGATTTAGAACTAGTCTGCTTAAACGGAGCTGATTTTACGATATATGATAAGAATCTCAACGAAATTAATAGAGATTTTAATAAATTAGATATTGCAGGCGATAAGATTTCACATGGGGAATATTCTAGCTTCATGCAAAAAGAAATCCATGAACAACCAAACGCTATCGCAATGACCTTGGAAAACTTTTTTGATGAAAACTCTTTAACCCCTATTCTTTTTGGCAATGATGCACTAGAAATTTTTGAAGAAGTAGAGCAGCTTATTATAATCGCATGTGGCACTAGTTACCATGCCGGATTAGTTGCAAAATATTGGATAGAAGAGTTGGCTAAAGTGCATGTTTCCGTGGAGATTGCTAGTGAGTTTAGGTATAGAAAAAGCGTTCTGAAGACCAAAACTCTTATGATTGGAGTCTCTCAATCAGGAGAAACTGCTGATACACTTGCTGCTTTAAAGTTAGCCAAAAGTTTGGGACTAGAGTGGATCCTTGGAATCTGCAATGTACAGGAATCAACTCTTACACGAATATGTAACTTGTCGTTCATCACCAGAGCGGGCCCTGAAATTGGTGTAGCTTCAACTAAAGCATTTACAACACAACTTGCAACCCTATTTGTATTTGCGCTTACGCTCGCTAAAACGAAAAATCATATAAATAACCAAGACGAGCGAAAATTCTTAAAGCAGCTCAGACATTTGCCTAATGCAGTTGCATCGATACTCAATGAAGAGCTAAGTATAAAAAATTGGATCAAATATTTTGAGAGTAAGCAAAATGTGTTGTTCCTTGGACGGGGTATTCATTATCCTATTGCCATGGAAGGAGCACTTAAACTTAAGGAAATTAGCTATATTCATGCTGAAGCTTATGCTGCCGGGGAGTTAAAGCATGGCCCCCTAGCTCTGATCGATGAAAACATGCCCATTATTACTATTGCACCAAACGATGACCTGGTAAATAAACTGAAAAATAATCTTGAGGAAGTCAAGGCTCGCGGGGGCAAATTATTTATAATCGCTGACCAGGGTTTCGAGTTGCAGGAAGACTCCTGTA
>JAOINQ010000040.1 GCA_028139685.1 Betaproteobacteria bacterium | reverse complement strand
TTGATGTTTCTATCGGCGGAGAATTTGCAGATGGAGATGGCGGGAATTACTTTTTATCTGCAAGTCATTTTGATGAATCTGGTTGGCGAGATTATTCCGATGGAAAAGTCTCGAATATCTTCGGAAAAGCCATGAGAAATACTGACTTTGGTAGTGTTGGCGTAATGGCTTATTTTGGCGATAGTGACCTTCTCGGTAACGGTCTTCTTCCCAGTACAAACTACGGTGTTGAAGATGATGTAGGAGAAATTCAAGAAGGCGGTTTATATGAGGCCAGAAGAGAAGCAGTTTACTCTCACCCAGATCAAACGAAAAATGAGGTTGGTCTTGTAAGTTTGAATTTTCAGAATATTATCGATGATGACACACAGATAAACGGTCTCGTTTATTCTCGGCACGGACGTCAAAAACGTCTTGGAGGAGATGTCGAAGGGGAATTTGAAACAGCCGAGAATGAATGGGAGTTTGAAGGTGAGTTTAACAATTCCAAAACTCGTCAAAATGGTAGCGGACTTGGCCTGAATCTCTCAAAAATTCTTGATAATCATCAAATCACGGCAGGTCTTACTTTTGATCAAAGCACAGTATCGTACCATGCAACAGAAACTGAGGATTGTGAAGTAAATGCTATCCGTAAAGTTATTTGTGACGATGATTCTGAGACAGAAGATTCTGCGAAAGTTAGCGGTAATTCTAAAACGTACTCCCTATTTGCATCTGATACGGCAGAAGTTGCTGACAGAATTTATGTAACCGGGTCTCTTAGGTATAACCATACAAAAGTTTCAAATACACTATCAACCCCAAATGAGGTAACAGAGGAGCTTGAGGCGCAACCAAAAGAAACCTTCAAATATACGAAACTGAATCCTGCAATTGGCGTATCTGCCAAGCTCGATAATGGAGTGAACGTATTTGCCAATGCGTCCCAGGGAAACAGAGTTCCAACTGTCATTGAACTGGGTTGTGCTGACAGAGACAATCCTTGTTTACTTCCTACAGGATTACAAGCCGATCCTTATCTTGAGCAAGTTACCTCAAGAACTTACGAGATAGGAGCCCGTGGTCGAATCGGACAAGGCTTTGGTATTGTGAGCGTCTATAATACCGACAACAAAGACGATATTATATTCGTCTCCACAGATGTAAATTCTGGAGAAGGGTTTTTTACCAATTTTGGTAAGACTAGAAATCAAGGAGTCGATTTACAAATCGTTCAAGAATTCGACAACATGAGGTTGACGGGTACCTATAGTTATCTTGAAGCTACTTACGAAGAAAATGGGTTGCTATTTGGAGAAAGGTCAGTGCAAGCAAGGCCTGGAATGCGTATACCTGGAATTCCCGAAAATGTATTTCGACTCGGAGTTGATTGGACGCCTCAAGATGCTTTAAAAATCGGTGTTACGTTAATCGCTACATCAGATCTGGTTACACAAGGTAATGAAGACGGCTTAATCGGAGGTGATGATGACGTAGTAGCTAGGGATGCCAGTGTCGATGGATATCAGCTTGTTAATGTGAATATGCGTTATGAGCAGTCTAATAACCTAACAATCTTTGGCCGAATAACGAATCTTTTTGATGAAAAGTATGAAACTTATGGGGCAATGGCAGAGTCCGTCTTCACTAGAAATGGAAGTTTCGTAGATGATGATGAAGGGCCAACCGTGAATCGGTTCGTTGCACCTGGAGCTCCACGCGGTATCTTTGTTGGACTTAATTATTCATTTTAGAAGCTTCTTTAATACATTAATTGTCTTTACGAGGACATACTGCTCACGCAGTATGTCCGTTTTTCTGGAGGATCTATGAGATTTAAAATCATTATGCTAGTAGTGGCAATGTTTTCAGTTAACCATTTTGCAGTTGCTAAGGAACCCGAAGTACCTACTACGGGGTTTGCTGGATGTGCAACCAAAGTGTTAGCAAAATATCCCGGATATTTACTGTCGGTTGAAGCCGAAGGGAATAATAAAGGAGAGTTTTTTTATGAATTTGATGTATTCATGAAAGACAGATCGAACCCTAAAAATTCCAAAGAGATAGAGGTTGAATGCAATCCAAAGACGGTTGAATTGACGGATGCAGAAGAAGAAGTCAACATTACCGATGAGAGATTTAAAAAGCTTAGTAAAATATCAAGAAACCAGGCGGAAAAAATTGCATCTGGCAATATTGCCGGGAAAATAGTCGACCGTGAGTATGCTATTGAAGATGGTAAACCCGTTTATGAATTTGATATTTATAACGGAAAGACCAAAAAAGAAATAGAGATTGAAATCGACGGAATAACCGGAAAAGTTCTCGAGCAGGAATTCGAGTATTTCGAAGTAGGAGTGGATTCTTAATACTCATATCAAAGAAATGCAATAAAATTTTATTAGATACAAATTTTAGTATCGGTAAAGGCAAAAGGGGTTTGTGATTGTATGGTTCACAAAACTTTTCAATCACAAACACCGCTTTTCTTATCCCATCAAATGGGAAATTTCTTTTAGATTCGGTTTTCCTAATTTTTCTATCCAAATAAGAAGAGAGTATAGGAGGATAAAATTCGTGAGAGCCGCAAACCATTAACTTTCACGAGATTTGTAAACAAAAAAGCCATACAAAAAAGGAATCGAAGAGGTGCCTCTCGTAGTTATTTAAACGATCTTCCCATCAAATCACACTGATCTCCTTATTTGTTCCAATTAATTTACGCAAGACAATAAATTGTTTTCTAGAGGCTTCTGAGCTTTTTTCAGGCTGTTATACCCTTCTGAAAACCAACTTGATACTTCCTCAGGCGTACTCAAAATAACGGGCATTGATTTGGGATGATAAGGTTTTATTACATCATTTGGAAAAGTTGTAAGAAATGCGAAAAGGTCCCAGTTTCTTAAGGTTTTAAATCGGTTGCGTTTTTCAGAAATTTTTAATAAACGTTCTCCATACCACGGTCTCCATACGCCAGCAAAAAAACTTACGGGCCTATTTTTTATACGAAACCATGCTGGCTTTTTAGGGGGCTCTGCAAATTTCAAAAAAGGAATAATGCATCTATATTCCTTCTTTTTTAAGTACTCGCCATTGCAGTCTTTCCACCACCATGAATCTAAATTCCTAATGTTATTTATTGGACGATTTCCAACGCTAACCGGTGGAAATCCCCAACGCGCTTTTTTCTCCACGAACATATTGTTCACGCTAATGAAGATATTCGCATCATGATCAGGAAAAATATCTCGGACACCTTCCTTTTCACATTGAGCAACAATAGTTCTTTTAAATAATTCCTCTATATTGAATCCATCGGTGCTAATGCCACTTGAAGATTGGTGAAATCGACTACACACAATTCCTAGCCTTATCTATTTTTTAAAAACTTTGTTAAATTACTTGCACTAGATCTCTCATAGTCCGGTGGAGCATCCTCCGCCTCAATATAAGTCACTATGTTGTCCTCTATAACGGCAGTAAATCTTTTGGACCTTAACCCCAATCCAGCAATAGATAAATCAACATCCAAACCAATTTCTTTGGTGAAACTACCTTCTGGATCACCAATCATACGAATTGAATCTGGCTTATTATAATGTTTCCCCCAATACGCCATGACAAAAGGGTCGTTGACCGCCATAAAAAATATCTCATTAATACCTAGGGCGCGCACTTCATTTTCCTTTTCAATAAAATCGGGCAAATGCTTTTCTGAACACGTTGGGGTAAAAGCACCGGGCACACCAGTCAACACAACTTTTTTCCCTTCAAAAAGTTTATGTGAATCATGCTTATTCACCCCAATAGAACAACCATGCGCTTCAGATAAAAAATACTCAAAAAACTCACTCTTCGGAATTTTATCTTTTACATTTATTTTCATACCAGTACTCCATTATTTTTATTAGGGGACTACCCAGCATCCCTTCCAGGAATCTCTCGATTCATACACTGCTCTAGTGTGTTTTTCTTTATCAAGCAATAATATATCAAATTTATTAGCAAAAAATTTTAAAACTGTGAAACTTGATATCTCTGGCTTGTTATCATAATCCCATCTCTCCGGAATAGGCATTGAGGGACATGGTTGATTTCCGTAACTCTTCTTCGCCAAATCTCCCAATCTATTCCAATATCGAAAAATATCTGGTTCAAGAACAAATTTACCTCTGATTCTAATTTGAAGATTATTTTTTCTGTCCCATACAGTCAAACTTCCTCTTGGATTCACGCCTAAGAGCTTACATTTTTCAGAATTGCTATCACTAAAAAAAATGAATGATTTATCCTCAACATTTACCTCTCTTAAAACCATAATCCTAGAACTGGGATAATCTCCATCAGAAATACTTACCACGACATTGCGTGCGTCCGACTTCTTATCAACGCTTGCTCTGATTAGCGTTTTAAAAGCTTTCTCGAAAAAGTTCGTAAGATTCAATTTGAAACTCTCATGCAACTATAAAAATAAGCTGCAACATGCTCACCCGATAATAGTTCGGCAAACACCATTGTTTGCTTTTCTAATGAAAAAAAGGTTGAAAACTTTTTCTCCTCATTCCAGCCAATAATCGACTGATCATTGGCTTCTATAATTTTGAAGGTTAACTTGTTTTCTCTGTTGTAAACTTTTACTCTATAAATAAGCTCAGACTTACCAACCATCACAGAAACTGGAGCACCAATAATTTTAATAAGCTCTTTATTACTATTATTCGATTCTGCGATCTGCTCCTCCGCAGAAAAATCTTTCATCACTTCACTTTTCTTCTCGAAATAACACACATAATCCCTGCTCTCGGCTTTTCCGCTGAAAGTAATTAAAAGAAGTATGCCTAAAAATTTCATAGATGGAATTATAGCTTAGACCAATCAACTACTTCCTTCTCGAACTCTGGAAAGTATTCGTTGATTTTACGGATCGCAAATTCTCGCAAAATTGAGGTGTTTTCCTCCCTCCTAAGCAAAAATTTAAACGCAAAAAGCACTAATTGTTCTTTTGGTTTTCTTCGGCCAGTGAATCTTTCGTAATCTTGGTCAGTCATCGACACAGAATGCATTGTTTCTGTTTTTCCAGACACTTGAACCTTATAGACTTCTTTAGATGTTGGAGAAATTTTAATTCGGGGAGCCATCTTTTCCTTTCTTTTTTCCTCTACTTCAGCTTTTGGCCGTTAATACATTTTATTATATGGCGGTCAAAGGATTCGTATTACATAAAACAAACAAATTTTAACGTTAGTTGCATTTTAATGGAATGAAGTACAACTTTTCTCTTTATAAAGTCCAACATAATATGAGTCACTATTTAAATAAACTCAAAGCTGCGGTTCATTCTTTTTCGCATGCTCTAGTTGGATTGGCTTGTGTTTTGCACTCGATTATCATGTGGTTGCGATACTTCTTACAGGTCTGT
>JAOINQ010000004.1 GCA_028139685.1 Betaproteobacteria bacterium | reverse complement strand
CGTACTGACGACGATAGTCTGAGGATACCACTCTACCATAATATTTGGATAGATTAACATCCAAACGGCTCCCCAATCAAGGTTACTTGTCTTGTGAAAATCGATAACCTGGTCTTGCCATTTTTCATACGTAGAGGTTCCTTTCTGTTTGAATTCTGAAATACCAACCGCCTGAACGCTGAACGCGTCGCAAAAAAACCAATTTAATTTGCTGCAATTCACAAAATTTCCTAATCCTGGATGAAAAGGATTGACATGATAATCATCTAGATAAACTTCTATGAATGTTTTCCAATTGTAATTACACAAGTGAGTTTCAAGACTGTGGAAACAATAATTTGTAAAAGAGAAATATTTAGAAAATGCACAATCACGTAGCTGTTTATAGGACGAATTAGCTAACTGGTTAAACAAAAGTCCGTTCCAGTCTGTAAGCTTTTCTGCTGAAAGACAGGTTTCAGGTAATTTTTCCCAATCTGGGGCGCCAATCAAACGACCTTGTAAGTCGTATGTCCACCTGTGAATCGGACATACTATTGAACTTATTGTACCTCTGTTACTGAGCATCGTTGCGTTACGGTGTCGGCATATATTTGATAGGACCCGCACAATACCCTGGTCATTTATCAAGACTTTGTTTTCGTTAGGTTGCCTTAATGTAAAGTAGGAACCATGGTCTGGTACCATAAGTTTATGGCCAAGATAATTAGTTTTATTAAATAGCTCAGTTTGCTCTAACGAAAGCGTTGAATTATCAAAAAATGAACTTGGATTTAGGTTTGTGTGGTGCATTTTAAGTCTGTTATTTAGCTGTGATTTTTTAAAACTGTTTTTAATAGTTGTGTGGACAGGTGACTAAATTCTAATTTAATATAGTCATAGTAAAATAAAATTAATATAAGAGGAAATCCTTGTCCGGGTCAACAAAGCTAAATAAAAATAAAAAAAAAGTTGCTCGAGACATTAGCTTTGAGGAGCATGTGTCTCATGCGGAAAAAATCTTGATAGATCTAGAAAATAATGATTTAACTCTTGAAGAGGCCGTGGAAAATTATACGGAGGCACTTGCTAGAATAAAGTTAGCAAAAAAAATTTTAGAAGATACGCAGAATAAGGTTGAAATAATTGAGCGTAGAGGTTTAGATTGGGTATCAACAAAAAAAATTAAGACAAAGTGATGATGGAAGAATTACCTTGGAACCTGAAGCAGAAGAAAAAGCATTAAAGTTATTAATTGATGAAAATTTAAAAACCGTCTCTAATCTTCACGAAAATAGCATGACATATTCGAAGGATTGTTCGTTTTCGAGGAAAGTTCTAAAGCAATTTTGGGAAGCTATTGAATATGGGGTACAAGGAGGAAAAAGGTTAAGAGGAATACTAGTATTTGCAGCAGCGGAAGCTGTGTCTAAGAAAGAATATTTTTCTTTGAGTGAGGCAGAAAGACAATGTCTGCTCGACTCAGCAACGGCTGTAGAATGTGTGCATGCATTTTCGTTGGTCCATGATGATCTCCCTGTAATGGATAACGACAGGTTAAGGCGTGGAAAGAATACTTTGCACATCGAATATGATGAAGCTACCGCATTGCTCGTTGGTGACGCACTTCAAACTTTAGGGACGGAAGTGCTCTGTTCATCAGAAAATTATCCTGAAAGGAGGTTCAAAATCATTTCTGTATTGAGTAAAGCAACAGGTGCTTCCGGGATGGCTGGCGGGCAAATGATAGATATTTGCGCCATCAGTAACAAATTGGGTAAGAGTGATATAGAGATTATGCATAGGTATAAGACTGGAGCTTTGTTTGAAGCGGCAGTATCTATTGGATATTTAGCCATGGACGTTGCTCATGAAGACAACAGAGCAAAAAGTATAAGGAGTTTCATGTCGAGGCTTGGTATAGCGTTTCAGGTGGTTGATGACATTCTCGACGCAGTTGGTCTTCAGAAAACAACCGGTAAGGAAATAGGGAGAGACAAGACCCTAAATAAACCAAATTTTGTTGATTTGCTCGGGGTTGAGCATGCTAAAGAATATGCTGGTGAGTGTCTTAGCTCTGCTTTAAAAGCTTTGGAAAAGTTTGGTGGGGAAGCTGATTTCTTACGGTATATAGCTAATCGACTAGTAAAAAGAAGTTTCTAGCTCATGAAAATTTTGGAAACTATTAACTCTCCGGAAGACTTGCGAAAGTTAGCACGCGACGATATTAAGAAAGTTTCTAATGAACTGAGAACATTTTTGTTAGCATCAGTGTCAAAGAGTGGGGGTCATCTATCTTCTAATCTTGGAACTGTTGAATTAACGTTAGCTATTCATTACGTATTCAACACACCATTTGACAAGCTGGTTTGGGATGTCGGTCACCAGAGCTATGCGCACAAAATTATAACCGGCAGAAGAAATAAATTGTCATCAATAAGAAAGTTTGGAGGAATATCTGGATTCCCGAAAAGGAGTGAGAGTGAGTATGATGATTTTGGCACTGCGCACTCATCCACTTCTATATCAGCAATATTAGGAATGGCTTTAGCCGCAAAACTTAATGGTCTGAATCAAGGTGAAAGCAGAAGAAGACATATAGCGATCATAGGTGATGGGGCATTAAGTGCTGGGATGGCTTTTGAAGCTTTAAATAATGCTGGCCACGGCAACAAAGATTTGGATATTTTGGTCATTTTAAACGATAACGATATGTCGATTTCCCAACCAGTTGGGGCACTAAGTAATTATCTAGCTCGGTTACTAACTGGCAAAATGTACTCATCCGCTCGCGAATTCAGCAAACAAGTTTTAAAGAAAATACCTCCCGTTTTAGAAGTAGCAAAGAAAATTGAAGGCGGGGCGAAAGGCTTTTTAACACCTAGCACATTGTTTGAAGCGTTCGGATTTAATTATTTTGGCCCTATAAATGGACATGATTTGAATATTTTGATTCCAGCACTAGAGAATTTACGAAATTTGAAGGGACCTCAGTTTCTCCACGTAGTCACAAAGAAAGGCCATGGATACAAAAAGGCAGAGCAGGATCCAATCCTTTATCATGGACCAGGCAGTTTTAATCCCAGGGAGGGTATTGTAAAGAAAACAGAACCAGGGAAAAAAACATACTCCAAAATTTTTGGAGAGTGGCTTTGTGATGCAGCCGATTCGAATAAATATATTGTTGCAATCACGCCCGCAATGAAAGAGGGTTCAGGAATGCAAAAATTCGCAGATATGTTTCCAAATAGATTTTTTGATGTTGGAATAGCTGAACAACATGCTGTTACATTTGCTGGAGGATTAGCTTGTGATGGTATCAAGCCTGTGGTGGCTATTTACTCGACTTTTTTACAAAGAGCATACGATCAACTAATTCATGACGTAGCATTGCAGAATTTGAATGTTATGTTTGCGATAGATAGAGCTGGATTAGTAGGAGCTGACGGAGCAACGCATGCAGGAGCATATGATTTGAGTTATCTTAGGTGCATACCGAATATGGTGGTAATGGCGCCCAAAGATGAATTAGAATGTTGTCAAATGTTGAATACAGGAATAAGATTTGCAGGCCCCTCAGCCGTCCGATACCCTCGAGGGCATGGCCCTGGAATTGAAGTTGTTGAACCAGCAAAAGCTGGGGTTTTAGAAGTGGGGAAAGCTGAGGTTTTGAGAAGTTGTTCTGTGAGCTCAGATAAATCTAGATTAGGGGATGTGAAGAAAGTAGCGATATTGGCTTTTGGTTCTATGGTGATGCCATCCTTAGAAGCTGGTGAGAAGATAGACGCAACTGTTGTTAATATGAGGTTTGTTAAGCCGATAGATGAAGCTATTATTTTAAAGTGCGCAATCGAACATGATTTGATTGTAACCGTAGAGGAAAATGTAATTGCAGGAGGAGCAGGTTCAGCATGTGCTGAAGTGTTATCGACTCAATCTGATACGATGGTAAAAAAAATTGGCTCATGTCAGTTGTACCATTTGGGTCTGCCAGACAAACACATTGATCATGGTGATCCAAAAGAGCTACTGCGTCTACAAGGGTTAGATGCCGAAAAGATAGTGAGCAGAATAGAGAACCTGTGTAATTTGTCGTCTTAAATAAAGACTTAATCTCTAAAATTGTCGAACGTAAGAGGTAAAGATGGAAACTCTTTTTTTAGGAACTCGATAGTATCTTGTAAGGTGTCTTTTTTGCTTCCCGATACTTTTACTACTTGACCATTAATCGATGACTGCACCTTCAGTTTTGTGGTTTTAATTGACTTTACAATTTTTTTTGCATTATCAGTAGAGATGCCATTTGCAATATCAATGATTCTCTTGACTTTGTCATTGGCAGACTTATTTATATCGCGCGGATTCAAAATCCGCGCATCAACTCCTCTTTTTCCAAATTTTGTAAAAATAATTTCAGTAATTTGGTTTATTTGAAACTCATTCTCTCCAATGCAAATAATTTCGTTATCGGAGCTTATTACGTCTGCACACGTTCCTTTGAAATCGAAACGATTAGCAATTTCTTTTTTCACCTGGGCTAATGCATTTTGTACTTCAACTTCATTAGCTTTTATCGACACATCAAATGTTGGCATAGATTACTCCGGTTGATAGTTCATCAATTTTTAAGTCTTAGGGCATTTAGTTTTATAAAACCCTCAGCGTCTTTTTGATTAAAAACACCACTGTCATCTTCAAAAGTCGAGATATTCTTGTCATATAAAGATTTTTTCGACGATCTACTCGTAACAATTATATTACCTTTAAAGAGTTTTACCGTAATATCGCCGCTTACTGTTTTTTGGGAATAATTAATCAGCTCTTGTAATGCTAATCTTTCAGGAGACCACCAAAATCCGTTATAGATCATTTTTGCATATTTGGGCATCAGTTCATCCTTAAGATGGCAAAGTTCTCTATCTAAAGTTATAGATTCTAACGCTCTATGGGCTTTTAAAAGAATCGTACCTCCAGGGGTCTCGTAACAGCCACGAGACTTCAATCCAACAAATCGATTTTCAACTAAGTCTAATCGCCCAACTCCATGTTTACTACCTAATAGGTTTAAGGAATGGAGTAGTTCATGGGGTTTTTTTCTTTGCCCGTTTATAGACACGAGATCACCTTTTTCGAAGGACAAACCTATTATTTGTGGTTTGTTAGGAGTATTTTCCAAACTATTTGTCCATTTCCAAAGATTTTTTTCGGGAGGGGCCTTTGAGGGATCTTCCAAAATCCCGCCCTCATAGGAAATATGTAAGAGATTTGCATCCATGGAGTAAGGTGATTGTCTTTTTCTAGTATTCTCTATTGGAATTCCATATTTTTTTGCATACCTCAATAATTTAGCTCTAGAATTCAAGTCCCATTCTCTCCAGGGTGCAATAATTTTCACATTTGGGTGTAATGCATAAGCGCCTAGTTCAAATCTCACTTGATCGTTTCCTTTCCCTGTAGCTCCATGAGCTATTGCAAACGCTTTTTCTTTTTTTGCAATTTGTACCAAATGTTTTGCAATCAATGGCCTCGCGATGGCTGTCCCAAGTAAATACTCACCTTCATAAAGAGTGTTACATCTCATCATCGGAAAGACAAAATCCTTTACAAACTCTTCGCGTAAATCTTTGATATAAATTTTATTAACCCCAAGTTTTTTTGCTTTCACCTTTGCGGGATTGAGCTCCTCTCCTTGTCCAATATCGGCAGTGAAAGCAATTACCTCACAGTTATATTCTTCTTGTAACCATTTCAGAATCACCGAGGTGTCAAGTCCACCAGAATATGCCAATACTACTCTTTTCTTATTCTCCATCTTAGACCTCATTAATTTTGATCAAAAACTCTAGTAACGCTTTTTGGAAATGGAGTCTGTTCTCTGCTTCTTGCCAGACTACTGATTGTGGACCATCAATTACGTCCGCACTTACTTCTTCTCCTCGGTGGGCTGGAAGGCAATGCATGAAAACAACATCTTTACTGGCTACATCAATTTTTTGTCTATCGACTGTCCAGCGTTCAAACGTCTTTAACCTTTCTTTGTTTTCCTGTTCAAAACCCATACTTGTCCAAACGTCGGTGGTGATTAGATTAGATTGCACACAAGCTTCTAAGGGATCGGCAAAATATTCAACATTACTTTGGTTGATATCTAGTTCTTTTAATAGATGTTTATATCGGGGCGGAGAGGAAACATGTAATTTAAATCCAAATATATTTGAGGCCTCAATCCAGGACGCACACATATTATTTACGTCGCCAATCCAGGAAATTACTTTCCCTCGAATATTCTCTCTTTGTTCTTGAAAGGTGAAAATATCTGAAAGGACTTGACATGGATGATGTTCATTAGTCAACCCGTTGATTATTGGGACCATTGAGTTTTTTGCGAACACATGAATTTTTGAGTGTTCAAAAGTACGCACCATGATAATGTCGCACATTCGAGATATTACTCGTGCAGCGTCTTCTATTGTTTCTCCTCGATCAATTTGCGTGTCTCTCATTTGCAATACAATAGAGTTCCCTCCAAGCTGCTGCATACCAACTTCAAAGGATAACCTTGTTCTCGTTGAGTGTTTTTCAAATAGTAAGATCAAAGTACGGTTTTGTAATTCTTGTTCGAACACCTTCTCCTCGACCTGTTTTTTTAATATCGCAGATCTCACAAATAACTTTTGAATTTCGTTGTATGAAAGATCACTAACACGAAGGAAATGGCGGATATTTGTATTCATTTTTCAAAAAACGTTTTAATCGATAAAATTAGCTTGGCCAGCAAAATTTCAACCTCTTTATGGCTAATTATAAGCGGAGGAAGTAATCTAATCACGTTGGAATTCGTGACATTAACCAATAAACCATTGTCTAGAGCGATCTTTGTAATCTGGCTACAATCAACTTTTAATTGTATACCTATCATAAGACCAACCCCACGAATACTTAAAATGTCCGAATAGTTTTTTAGCTCGTAATTTAAACTTTTGACAATTTGATTTCCTCTATTTGTTGCATTTTCGAGAAGTTTTTCTTCTTCGATAATGTCAAGGGTGGTTAATCCAGCCTGCATTGCTAACGGATTGCCACCAAATGTTGAACCATGGTCTCCCGGACCAAGGATATCGGAATATTTTCCTTTTACCAGCAAAGCACCGATCGGAACGCCAGAGCCTAATCCTTTTGCGAGAGTAAGTACGTCAGGTTTTATTCCCGCTTTTTGAAATGCGAACCAATTCCCTGTTCGGCCGATCCCGCATTGTACTTCGTCAAAAATTAGTAACCATTTGTTAGAGGTACAAAGTTTGCGGATTTTTTTTAAAAAATTATTTTTACTGATATTAATTCCACCCTCGCCTTGAATCGGCTCGAGCATCACCGCTGCAATATCAGGATTATTTTTCTCTATAGCAAGAATAGCCTCTATGTCATTAATTGGAGCTCTAACAAAACCTGAAAAAGTTTCGCCAAACATTGATTTACCCTGTCTCCCCGAAGAAGCCGACATGGTTGCAAAAGATCTTCCGTGAAATGCATTTTCGAAGACAATAATTTTGGGTTTTTTGATTCCTTTCTTTATCCCAAATTTCCTAGCAACTTTTAAGGCAGCTTCATTAGCTTCTAACCCTGAATTACAGTAAAAAGATTTATCAAGACCAGTCAACTCTGCTAATCTTTTAGCAAGTTGCTCTTGCAGTTGGATTTTATAAAGATTTGAGACGTGTAATAGATTTCGAGCCTGATTTGATATTGCCTTTACAAGTTTCTTATGGTTGTGTCCCAGAGTATTTACTGCTATCCCACTTAACCCGTCCAAATACCTGTTTTTTTCCTCGTCGTATAACCAACAACCCCTACCTTTAGAGGGGCTAAATTCCTGACGTTTATAATTCTGTATTAAATAAGTTTTCTGGTTATCTCTCAAGCTGGTTCCTGAAAAAAGTTTATATTTTAACGATTTTGTAGCCAATATTCGATAGTATTTTACATTGCTGATACGTAATGATGTAATTTAAGCAGATTAATTAAGCAGGTTAACTATGGAAAATTGCGTCTTAATAATTTTTGGTGTTACTAGCACAGGTGAAAAATTTCGCCCAAGTGACTGGATTGAGAGATTTTGTGGAGTGATGGCTCCATATGACACCACTTACCAGGCTTCGGGAGAACGAGTTAATATTCAAAAGGGTATGGGATACTCTGATTTAGTTTTTCCAACTACTTATAAAGACGAAAGAGTTGTAGTGGCGTTAGAACAGCTTAATGGCATTGAGCCATTGGCATGGGAATTTGTCTTGAATTTTATTAAAGAAAATGATCTGAAAACAGACAAAATGAGCTATTCAGAAATATTTTCAAAAGATGCAATTAAAAAGTGATGGTGTAACGATATCTACTGATTTTGTTCAATTCTAGTTATTATTCTTTGGCTTATCTCCGAAATGTTGCCATTTCCAGGTACATCTATGAATTTTGGAGCTTCGTCATTTTTTTGTTTCCAAGACTTATAAAAAGTAATCAAAGGCTCAGTTTGCTCGTGATAAACCGAGAGCCGCTTTCTCACGGTTTTTTCCGTATCGTCATCTCGTTGAATCAAATCGTCTCCAGTTACATCGTCCTTTTCGGGCATTTTTGGAGGATTATACTCTACATGGTAAGTTCTACCACTGGCAGGATGAACCCTTCTACCTGTGATACGTTTTACTATATCGGCTTCATCCACGAGAATATTCAAGATGAGATCGATATGAATATTCGCCAATCGCAAAGATTGTGCCTGAGGTATTGTTCGCGGGAAACCATCGAATAGATAGCCGTTTTTACAATCATCTACGTTTATTCGTTTTGTAACGAGTTTGATGATTAGTTCATCATCAACTAACTTACCTGCATCCATAATGGACTTAGCCTGATTTCCTAAGTCAGATCCACTTTTAATTTCCCCCCTTAACATATCACCGGTTGAAATTTGAGGGATGTTTAGATGGTCGCAAATTGCTTGAGCTTGCGTTCCTTTCCCAGCCCCTGGTGCTCCTAGTAAAATTATTCGCATAAATGGTTCCTTTTAATTATTTTTAAGTTTGGTCAAGTAAGCTTCAACTCTCTCTAAATCCTCTTGTGTATCGATTCCCGCAGAACCTGAAAAGTCGTCGCGCAAAACTTTGATTTTTTTTCCCATCCAAAGCCACCTAAGTTGTTCGAGTTTTTCCAATTTTTCCAAATTGCACTCTCCATTCGCGACATACTCCTTCAAAGAACCAGCATAGAACGAGTATATTCCAATATGCTTTAGATAAGAAGATTCTTTAGCGTTCGCAGGAGCTATACTAGCGTCTCTGTCAAATGGAATCATAGCTCTAGAAAAATATAATGCCTGATTACCCTCTGTGGTAACAACTTTGACACAATTTGGATTAACTATCTCTTCGGCTGAATCGAATTTGGAAACAACGGTAGTTACGTCCTCGAGACAATTTGCTTTTAGAAGTGCGAGATGTTTCACAGTGTCAGGGCTTATTAAGGGTTCATCACCCTGAAGATTAACGATTACTTGATTAGAATCTGCACCCGCTTTTTCTAATGCTTCGCAAATACGGTCTGAGCCAGTCGGATGATCTTCTGATGTCATAATGCAGTCGGCATTATACGTCGATATGGCGTTTTTGATTTTTTCACTGTCCGTAGCAACTATGACTCTAGATGCTCCACTAATCATTGCTTTTTCTACCACTCTGCTGATCATTGACTTGCCTAATATATTAGCAAGCATTTTTTCTGGAAATCTTGTTGACTTAAGTCTTGCTGGGATTACTACCCAAAAATTAACATCATTATTTTCTTTTTTTAAAATCATCGATCGCGTCCTCTGGTGATAATCTAGGAATCCCGTCGATGATGGGATACGCTAATTTTTCGTCAATCGTTACTAATAGTTTTTTATCCTTACTCAATCGAAGTCGTTTGGCTGTTATCGGGCATATTAAAATTTCAATAAGTTTCGGATCCATGAATCTTTACTCCTCAATTAATTTTTGGTAAAAATCATCTGGTAAATGTAACTGTGTTATTAGCTTCCACAACTTTCTTACGATTTCTTTATTTTCTAGGGTCAGTTTGACTCCATCTTTTTCTGTTGTCAGGATTAGGTCATAGTTAGATATATCTAAACGATTTATTATATCGTTTATATTTTTTTCATGGTTATTGAGAGGTAGCGCATCAAAGTCCAAACCCAAAGATTTGAGTGTCCAAAAAAATTTATTCGGCGCCCCAATACCAGCAACAGCCAAAACTTTCTTTTTCGTGGTTTTGTTTTTAATTTCTGGAAGATCGTATATCTTACTACATTCGATCCTTTTTCCTTCAAGATTTTCCCAAAATTTAATTACTAAATTTGATTTAAAAATTTGACCGACGTTATCCCTTGCCAGTATTTTATCTAAACTAGAGCTTCTGATTTTATGGCTTGCGGAGAAATTGAGTATAACAGCATCGATGAAGTAGGGTGTTGGCCATGGCTCCCTCATCGGTCCATAAGGCACACAATACCCGTTGCCCATAATTCTCTCATCAAATACCAATATTTTTTTTTCTGAAAACTGATGTAGCGATTGTATTCCGTCATCTGCAACTATAAAATCCAACTCTGGATTGTTTGATGCAAGATACTCGATGGCAAGAGTTCTATCCTTAGCAACGCATACCGGAACAGAGCTTAATCTTGAAATCAATGTGGGCTCATCCCCAAAATATCTTGCAGCCTCAGAATCTGACATATTGTTAGGTATGATTTCTGGTGAGGTGTTCAGATTCAATTTTTCTCCAGCATACCCTTTCGTTACAACAGCTACGTTAAGGCCTTCTGACCTAAATTGTTTAGTGATCGCAAGCACTGTTGGAGTTTTCCCAACTCCTCCGACTAAAACGTTACCGACGGTTATTAGTTTAAAACTTTTATTTATTTTGGTGAGTTTCGATACAGTCTCGTATTTACGAGCATTTTTTGCTGTTGTAAGACGCTTATATACGGTCGAAATTAGTCGGAAAAATGGTAAGCATATTACAAAAGAGATTCTCGTGCTTAATTTGATACAATAGTTGATGAATTTTGATTTGTGCGAAGCGTGACTAGTATTAGTTATATCATCGAACGAGCCATTTAATCTGCTAGGATACCAATGCTTCTGTACATTAAGTGAGAAATTATAAATAATGGTTTGTCGGGTATTTAAGACACGACTCTCTAATTTTTTGTGCGGCATAATGCGTAATTATTGATGGCTTTTATTTTTTGGTCAATTTATTTAAATTTTTTGCTTCTACACTGTGGCTATGATTGAAAAAAAAGCCTTAACGGTAACCGAATTGACGAAGGTACTCAAAAATTGTCTTAACCTTCAGTTTCCAGGGATCTCTGTACGTGGGGTGATCTCGGATATGTATCAAGCCGAGGGATATACAGTATTCTCTTTAAATGAAGTTGGTTCGAGAATAAAATGTGTTCAAGTGTCAACAAGCGCCGAAAATTTTGCAGTCAACGTAGGCGATAAAGTAAAAGTGAACGGTACCGTGTCTGTTTTTGGGAAATCTGGGGAAATCCAAATTTTGATTTCTAGGTTAGAAGTTTTGGCGAGTATTCCTAGAGAGTCAGAGAATAGGGTAAAAAAGTTCTCAAACTCTGGGGTGGCATTGAGGGACACAAAAGCTGTCAATTTTGATTTTTTAATAAAATCTGTAGGCATTATTACTTCGGTCGATGGCGCTGCTCTGTCCGATATTTTGTCGGTAGTAGGGGATGAATTACCTTATTTGAATATAAAGATTTTTCCGGCGGTTATGCAAGGTAAAAATGCTTTTGAGTCTTTTAAAAATTGTGTTGACCAAATTCGTCATCATAAAGATATAGATATTCTTATTATTACGAGAGGTGGGGGGTCTTATGAGGATTTAAGTATTTTTAACTCGCAAAATATGGCTAATTTATTTAGGCTAGTCCAAATACCGATCATTTCCGCAATAGGACATGCAAAAGATGATGTACTTCTGAATCATGTCGCAGATTTCAACGTGGCGACACCAACTTCAGCGATACAAAAGATTGTTTTAAACAAAGTTAAATTCGAAATCAAAATTCGAGAGTTGACGAACAATTTGTCAAATTCAATTCATCGTTTGATGATAAGAAAAACAAACGAAATAGAAAATGTTCTAGCGTTGCTAAATAAACCATTAAAAAAAACAGAAATGCACACTCGTAGTCTAAAAATGCTTGAAAGCAGAGCCTCTAAAGTATTCCAAGGTGTTTTGGGTGCTCACAAACAAAAATTGCTTCAGATGGAGTCTGTAATTGAAAAGGTACACAAAAGTAATAAGAAATTTTCTAGAAATCCTGTTATTTTTACAAAAGACAAAAAAAAAGTAATAAAAAGTGTTCATGGATTGCACGGTGACGAGGTTCTTGCTATAAAATTTATAGATGGACATATTAAAGTAAAAGTATTGAGTAACTAAGAGAAAATTTACAGGGGGTTATATGGGGAGTATTTTATCGTCTTTGTCGAAGACAGTCATAGCAGGTTTTGTCTTGCTCGGAGTCATAGTGGCGATTTTTGGCAATGTAAATTTTTTAGAACCAGCATGGTTGGCCTTCGTATTTAGGTGGTTGCATGTCATGGTTGGAGTTATGTGGATTGGTCTTCTTTGGTATTTTAATTTTGTACAGATTCCGTCCATGCCAAAGATTTCGGATGAGCACAAACCGGCAATTTCTAAGGTTATTGCTCCTGAGGCTCTTTTTTGGTTCAGATACTCGGCTCTACTCACCGTCATCACCGGGCTCATTGTTGCTTGGTTAAATGGCTACGGTCACGACGCTTTGATGCTGGGAGAAGGTTATCAGGCAATTGGAATAGGAATGTGGTTAGCCATTATCATGGCTATAAACGTGTGGTTTATTATTTGGCCAAATCAAAAAAGGGCTCTCGGTATCGTAGATGCTGAACCAGAGGTCAAAGCAAAATCGGCAAAATTAGCAATGTTAACGTCTAGAACAAACACGTTGCTCTCTGTGCCCATGCTTTATTTAATGGTTGCTCAACAAAATGTTGGGTTAGGTTAATTTTCAACAGAATTCAGGTTTGTTATTCGAGATTTCAGAGTAATGTTTGTCGTTTTTAACCATTCAGTCTTTACTTCTAAGGCGAACCTGACTTTTCTTTGTGAACAGTGTGGAGTTTCTGTATTGGGGACCATGTCTTGTGTTTCTAGCACATAACCTCTCTCATCTATAAAAAGCACCGTGAGTGGTATGAATGTGTTTTTCATCCACATGCACAAGGTCTTTTTGTTTTTGTAGATAAATAGCATTCCATCGTATTTTCCAAGAGATCTGCGGTGCATTAATCCGCGTGCATGTTCTTCTTTAGTACGAGCTAATTCGACTGAGATAACATTATTTTCTATTTCCAGGATGGCAATCGGGCTGTTACCATAACTATATGGTGTGATAAAAAAACTAGCAGCGAGAAAAAAGATACAATTACATTTGAGTAGTGCGTAAACAAAGGAGTCCTTTTTGGCTAATAAAATTTCAATCCCTACCGATGGGGCGAAAATAGAGGTCGCTAGTGATTTTTCGTTAAAGGTTCCAGACAATCCAATTATTCCTTTTATTGAAGGGGACGGTATTGGTGTTGATATTACACCAGTGATGAGAAAAGTAGTGGATGCAGCGGTTAAAATAGCGTACGCTGGAGGCAAGAAAATTCATTGGCTTGAAAGCTTTTGCGGTGAAAAAGCTACCAGAGAATATGGTCCAGATATTTGGTTACCAGAGGAAACTCTTGAGATATTAAGTGATTTCGCTGTTTCTATAAAAGGACCGTTAACAACCCCCGTGGGTGGAGGGATAAGATCTTTGAACGTTGCGTTGAGGCAACAGTTAGACTTGTTCGTTTGTTTGAGGCCAGTACGGTACTTTAAGGGGGTCCCTAGTCCCTTGAGAGAGCCCCAGAATACTGATATGGTTATTTTCCGAGAAAACTCGGAAGACATCTATGCCGGAGTAGAGTTTGAATCGGGCAGTGCTGAGGCGAAAAAGTTAAGCAATTTTCTCGTAAATGAACTAAGTACAAAAAAGATTCGTTTTCCTGAGACATCTGGTTTGGGCGTGAAACCTATTTCTAGAGAGGGTACTAATAGATTGGTCCGTAAGGCCTTTCAGTACGCTATTGATAACAATAAAAGTTCTGTCACTCTGGTGCATAAGGGGAATATAATGAAGTTCACTGAAGGTGCATTCCGTGATTGGGGGTACGCGCTAGCGAAGGACGAGTTCCAGGCCGAGCCCTTAGGAGAGGGCGGGTGGCTTGTATTTAAGAATCCAAAAACAAAAGAGGATATAGTAGTAAAGGACGTTATCGCAGATGCGTTTTTACAGCAGATTTTGCTACGTCCAAAAGAGTATAGTGTCATAGCTACAATGAATCTTAATGGAGACTATATCTCTGATGCACTAGCGGCACAAGTAGGGGGTATTGGAATTGCTCCCGGAGCTAACCTCTCCGATAATATTGCGGTTTTTGAGGCGACTCATGGAACCGCTCCAAAGTATGCAGGCAAAGACTATGTTAATCCAGGATCCCTTATTCTCTCGGCCGAAATGATGCTACGTCATATTGGTTGGACTGAGTCCGCAGACCTAATTGTAAGGGCAATGGAGTCGACAATTTCCGATGGCAAGGTAACCTATGATTTTGCCAGATTAATGCCTAAGTCCCAACAAGTCAGCTGTTCCGAATTTGGGTCGGAGATTATAAAGCGGATGTGAGTCAGGTAACTGAACTACTCACATCATCACATTTAGGAGCAAACTCAGTTAGCTTAAGAAGCTAAGCACTAGGTACAATGTTTGACGCTTGTTTCCCCTTGGGGCCCTGAACAACATCAAACTCTACTTTTTGCCCTTCTTTCAATGATCTAAATCCAGATGATTGAATTGCTGAAAAATGCGCAAAAACGTCTTCACCTCCCCCATCAGGGGTGATAAAACCAAAACCTTTTGCATCGTTGAACCACTTAACCGTACCTATTGCCATGAATTCATTCCTTAAATCAATTAAACAACCGCCCGAAAATGTAAGTAATCCGGCGAATAAAGAAACGTAAAAAAGAAAATTACAGTTTCCCTGTGTATATGATATGAGGCAAATGCCCCTTTGTCCATCCCGGACTCTCAGTAATTTCCCTTGCATATTTGTTTTAAGCCTTATATGTTATACAAAGATAGCACATCGTCGAACTAAACAATATTGAATACAGTCACAAAACCAATAGAGACAGAGCTTTCAAAACAAGATGAGAAGCTCAATGATAAACCACCAATGTACGAGGTTTGCCTTCTGAATGACGACTATACGCCGATGGAATTTGTTATTATTGTGTTACAGAAATTTTTCGCTATGAAAAAAGAAAATGCCACGCAAATTATGCTGAAAGTTCACCGGGAAGGTCGCGGTGTATGTGGCGTGTACTCAAAAGACATTGCAGCCTCAAAAGTTTCTGCGGTTCTTGATTTCGCGCAGGTGTACCAACACCCCCTTCAATGTATTATGGAGAAAAAATGATTTCGCAAGAGTTAGAAGTTACTCTCCACATGGCATTCGTCGATGCTCGTCAGCAACGACATGAATTTATTACGGTGGAGCATTTATTGTTAGCCCTTATTGATAACCCTTCAGCGTCAGATATCCTCAAGGCTTGTGCCGTTGATAACGAAACCCTTAAAAAGTCTTTAGTTAACTTTATACAAGAAAACACTCCGAAAGTGGGAGGTACTGACGAGGTCGAGACACAGCCAACCTTAGGTTTTCAAAGAGTGATTCAAAGGGCAATAATGCATGTCCAATCCACTTCTAATGGAAAAAGGGAGGTTACTGGAGCAAACGTTCTCGTTGCAATTTTTGGCGAGAAGGATTCTCACGCGGTTTATTATCTTCACCAGCAAGGCGTCAGTCGGTTAGATATCGTAAATTTTATCGCTCATGGCATTTCAAAAACGCAACCAAACGTGAACGTTGGAGAAGAGGGTGCTGTAGAAAATGATACACAGAAGGCTACTTCTCAAGCGGCATCAACCAGTCAAAAGCCTACGCCACTTGATCAATACACTCTGGACCTGAATAAACGAGCTCTCGATGGAAAAATTGATCCGCTTATAGGCCGTGATGATGAAGTTGAGCGAGTTATTCAAATTTTATGCCGCAGGAGAAAAAACAACCCTCTCTTAGTTGGTGAGGCAGGGGTTGGAAAAACAGCCATAGCAGAGGGTTTAGCGTGGAGAATTACAAAGGGTTCAGTACCTGTTGTGTTATCTGAGTCAGTGGTCTATGCGCTTGATATGGGTGCGCTTCTCGCAGGTACAAAGTATCGAGGTGATTTTGAGCAAAGGCTTAAGTCAGTCCTGGCTCAGTTAAGTCAAGTAGAAGGGAGCGTATTATTTATTGATGAAATCCATACTCTCATAGGTGCGGGCTCAGCCTCTGGCGGCACTCTAGATGCGTCAAATTTGTTAAAGCCAGCATTATCTTCTGGGCAATTGAGGTGTATTGGAGCGACTACCTATACGGAATTTAGAGGAGTCTTTGAAAAAGATCACGCTTTGTCTAGGAGGTTTCAAAAGATTGATGTCACGGAGCCGAGCGTGGATCAGACTATCCAGATATTAAAAGGACTTAAGTCGCGATTTGAGGAGCACCACAATGTCAAATATCAAAGTGGGGCTCTCCTGGCGGCAGCTGAACTGTCGGCTAGATACATCAACGATCGTCAATTGCCAGATAAAGCAATTGACGTGATTGACGAGGCTGGAGCTGCCCAGCGAATTTTACCGAAAAGTAAACAGAAAAAGAGTATAGGAAAACTAGAAATTGAGGACATAATTTCTAAAATCGCTAGAATACCGGCACAAACTGTAAATGCAGACGATAAAAAGCTTCTTCTTAAGTTAGATCGAAATTTGAAGAATGTTGTTTTTGGTCAGGATCGAGCAATTGATTTATTGACGGGGGCGATAAAGATGTCGAGATCTGGCTTAGGTAAAAAAGATAAACCCATAGGAAGTTTTTTGTTTTCTGGCCCCACAGGCGTCGGGAAAACAGAGGTTGCTCGTCAATTAGCTTATTTAATGGGTGTTGAGTTGATTAGGTTCGATATGTCTGAATACATGGAAAGGCATGCTGTCTCACGACTTATTGGTGCTCCACCGGGCTACGTTGGATTTGATCAGGGGGGTCTACTCACTGAGGAAATTACTAAAAAACCGCATGCTGTGCTACTTTTGGATGAGATTGAGAAGGCACACCCCGACATATTCAACCTTTTATTGCAGGTAATGGACCACGGCCAGTTAACGGATAATAACGGTCGGAGAGCATTCTTCAATAATATTATTTTGATAATGACTACAAATGCAGGTGCAGAATCACTAACCAAAAAATCTATTGGATTCTCTAATTCTGTGAGTACTGGGGATGAAATGGTAGAAATTAAAAAGCAGTTCTCTCCGGAGTTTCGTAATAGACTCGACGCAATCGTGTCTTTTGAAGCTCTTTCTGAAGAAGTTATTCTGAGAGTTGTGGATAAATTTTTAATTGAGTTAGAGGATCAACTTGAAGAGAAAAAAGTAGAAGTTCAATTTGGTGAGACCGTGAGAAAATATTTAGCGAAGAAAGGTTTTGACCCTCTAATGGGGGCTCGACCGATGCAACGTTTGATACAAGATTCAATTCGAAAAATTCTAGCTGATGAGCTGCTATTCGGTAAATTAAAAAATGGTGGTAGTGTTAAAATAGAGTTCGATGAGCAGTCTGAAAAAATATTTTTAAAATGGCCAAAGCCTAACGGTGGTGCCAGGCAGGATACCAAAACGTCTCCCGAATCGGTTGAGATATAGCAAAGAAAAAAATAATTTGTTTTGCTCACCCTGATAGTTTCTAGTTGATGAAAAATAAACTTTTTGTTACCGGGCTTTTGATTTGGGCTGCCGTTACTCATGCAGATTCCTATAAGTCTGATTTAGGTGGGTTAACCCTCCCGTGCGCTACTTGTCATGGGTTCCCCGAAGAAAAAAATAATGCGATGAATTTACACGGTATTAAGGAAGAGATTTTCTTTTATAAATTTAAGTCTTTTCAGTTACGATCAGATAAAGATAGGGGTGTGATGCATTACATATCTATGGCTTATTCAGACGACGATATTCGACGCATGGCGGCTTATTTTGCAAAAAAGCAATAGCATAAATCAATGAACTGCCGTAGACATTTTATAAGGGATTCGGGTGCTTTACTGGGTAGCTTTTTTTTGTCTAGTTGCGGTTCATTTCCCTCAAATAAAAAAGATTCAACCTCGGGTACAAAAAAAAATATTGGCTCAGTCGCAATTGTGGGGGGAGGTTTTTCTGGCGCTTCGCTGGCTAGATATTTGTCTATATTGTCGAACGGAAGAGTTACTATTACTCTGATCAACAAAAGTAAGCTTTTTTATTCTTGTCCGATGTCGAACTTAGTTTTGACGGGCAACAAGTCTGCTGAGTATGTATTACATGAGTTCAGTTCACTGGCTAAAAGAGGAATTAACGTTTTACACGACGAAGCGACATACATCGATCCGATAAAAAAAACTGTGCGGACTCGAAGAGGTGATTTGATTCAGGCTGATCATTTGGTTGTTTGTCCGGGTATAGATTTAGAGTTTTCCGCGATCAACGGTTTTGATGCATTTGCTCAGAGAAGTGTATTACATGCCTGGCAAGGGGGCGCTCAAACTCTTGCGTTGAGGAGACGTCTTTCAACGCTTTCGGATGGAGGGGTGTTCCTAATTTCGATTCCACCAGCCCCATATCGATGTCCTCCTGGACCTTATGAGAGGGCGTCTCTTGTGGCAAATTATTTCAAAAAATACAAGCCTAAATCTAAGGTTTTGGTTTTAGATGCAAATCCTGATATTCAGTCAAAAAAAGAGCTTTTTGTGTCAACGTGGAATGAAAAGTATAAGGACAACATAGAGTATGTATCGGATTTTGAAGTTGCAGAAATTGATGCTAATCAAGGTATTTTAATTTCCCAGTTTGGGGAGAAAATTAAAGGAGATGTGTTAAGTGTTATTCCGCCAAATACTTCAGCCAAAATTGCGCACCAGGCCGATTTAGTAACGGACAACGATAGATGGTGCGACGTTAATTGGCGCTCAATGGAATCTGTTAAGTATCCGGGCGTTTATGTTCTCGGAGATGCTACTTTAAGCGCGGAAAAAATGCCAAAGTCAGCACACATGGCAAACCAGCATTCTAAAATAGCTGCTTTAGATATAATTGCCAGGTTAGATGGGAAAGAGGGCCTCACAGATTATAAAATTGCGAATACATGTTATAGTTTCGTGGATGAAATCAGGGCGATCTTCGTGTCTCAAGCTTACTCTTTTGAATTAAAAACTGGTACTGTTAGGCCGATACAGGGAGCGGGGGGACTCCCTTCTGAACCGTCAGTGGAACTCGGGAGACAAGCCTATAATTGGGCAGAAAATATTTGGGTAGATTCATTAGGTTGAAAATCCAATGGAAAACAGTTTAGTAAAATTAAAACAAAAATCAAAACTTGCAATCGATTCTTGCGATTATTTATTATTGAATGACCATGAGGTAACTGATGCCACTACCAATCCTAGTCTCATTTTAAAAGTATTAAAGCAAAGCAGATACAGACAGTTTGTACAAGAGATCAAGGCTCGTAATTTGACTTTGCCCAGAGAGCAACTCATACCTTTGCTAATTGTAAATTTCGGTAAGGAGATTTTAAAAAGGATACCGGGAAGGGTGTCGACAGAAGTAAGTCCACAAGTGGCGTACAACGTGAAGCAAACCGTTGAAGAAGCTTACAGGATTAGAGAAACTTATTTAAGTTTGGGGGAAAATCTTGAGAGAATCTTGATTAAAATTCCGGCTACATACGAAGGTATAAAAGCTGCGAGTGAGCTAGAAAAAGACGGTGTAAGATGTAACATGACTCTGATATTTAGTGAAGTTCAATCACTAGCTTGTGCTGATGCGGGTGCTGCAGTTATTTCCCCGTTTGTTGGCAGAGTTGGTGACTGGTATAAAAAGTGCGGGCGAAGTTGGGATTTGGTAGAAGAAGATCCCGGAGTTAGATTTGTACGAAAACTGAAATTTACCCTAGCGAACTATGACAACACAGAAATTATGGGAGCTAGTTTTAGGAACATCGATCAGATAATTGCTCTTGCTGGATTAGATTTGTTGACTATTAGCCCGGAACTTTTGGATGGTTTGAAAAGTGTTGATAAATCTCTGGATCTTTCATGGTTGGACGGTAGTCATACTCCTGTAAAAAATAAAACCTCAAATACTTTGGATCGTAAAAACTTCGATGAGTTATTAGCTGGTGACGCTATGGCTACAGATAAATTAGTTGAGGGAATTAAGTTATTTCAAGAAGATTCTCAAAAATTTGAGAGAATGATTCTTTCGGATGATTTAGGAAAGGCCTGTGCTGCCAAAACCTGATTCTCCTCGTTGGTTTTTGCTAAATTCTTGCACAACCTGAAAAGATACTCGTTTTACAGGAACAATAACTAATTGAGCGATTCTGGTAAGAGGATCTATTACAATTTTTTCTGTGCCACGATTCCAACACGAAATCATTAGTTCCCCCTGATAATCTGAGTCAATTAGACCGATTAGATTTCCCAACACAAGACCTTTTTTATGGCCGAGTCCGCTTCTGGGTAAAATCAAGCCGGCGAAATTCTCATCCTCTAGAAAAATGGCAATACCGGTAGGCACTAATTCGACTGTATTAGGGTTAAGTTCAACTTTTTTATCGACACACGCACATAAGTCAAGTCCTGCAGATCCGGGACTTCCGTATGCTGGTAAATTTTTTAGCAAGTTACTGAGTATTTTAACTTTGATTTGCATTGTTACTCATCATCCCTTGTGTTGTTTCCAGTATTATTTTAGCAACGTGGTTTTTTGTTCCTTTACAGATCCGAACAGGTTTATCTTTTTGTATAAAGTTTACTTCTATGTTCTCGCTATTAAAACTTTCAGGAACTTTGTTTGCTATCAGCATATCGAGTTTCTTATTTTTTCTTTTTTTCTCTAATTTGTCAGAAATCTTAATTATCTCTTCTGTTTCTGCAGCAAATCCAACTGTAATAGGTCTTTGGTTTTGCGGAAGCGTGCTCACATCGAAAGCTATGTCTGGATTTAATTCCCATTTAATCTCCGAGGGAGTATTTGAATCTTTTTTTAACTTTTCCGATTTGTAAACAGCTTTCCAATCGGCGACAGCCGCAGCAGCAATAAAAAGATCTATTTTCATTTCTTTACAAACATTCATTACCTGTGAATGCATTTCAACTCCAGTCTCTACACGTGTAATGTCAACTCCGTGAGGATCAGGAAGATTTACTGGCCCCGTAATTATTTTCACGTAAGCTCCTAGTTTGCGAGCCTCCTGAGCAAGAGCAAAACCCATTTTCCCGGATGAAAAATTAGTGACGGCTCTTACCGGGTCAATTTTTTCAATGGTTGGCCCTGCGGTAATTAGAATTCGTTTGTTACTTGTAACAGCGTTTTTCAGCTGAACTAGCTCAAGAACTTTTTTGACAATTTCTTTTGGCTCCTCCATTCGCCCATTCCCCACATCACCGCAGGCTTGTATTCCATTTACAGGTCCAAAAATATGTATATTATCTTTCTTAAGAAGCTCTATATTTCGTAGGTTCGCAGGATTTTCCCACATATTCACGTTCATTGCGGGTACTACTAAAAGCTCAGTAGCACGGGCTGCACAAAGATTCGTTAATGCATCATCGCAAATACCGTTTGCTAGCTTTGCTATGAAGTTTGCCGTCGCAGGGGCGACTACTAATAGGTCATACTCCTTTGAATACTGTGTATGAACTATTTGTGAGTTCGAATCTAAATGCTGATCGTTAATGACTTGATTCTTAGATAGTGTTTCAATCGTTAATGCAGTTACAAATTCTCTTGCATTTTTAGTCATACATACCTGGCAATCAATCTGATTTTGACGCAATAGTCTAATTAGTTCACAACTTTTATATGACGCGATACCCCCAGTAATGCCGAGTAAGATTTTAACCATCCTTTACAACCTCACTTGCAAAAATACTCTTAATTTCGTGATATATGATTATACACGCTCCTATTGTGATTGATGAGTCTGCAATATTAAAAGTTGGCCAATGGTAATTACTGACGTACAAATCTATGAAATCTATAACATATCCGTAAAGGATTCGATCTATAAGATTGCCAAATGCACCACCTGCGATTAAACAAATACCGAGTTTAAAATAGGTCTGCTTTTGTTCTGAAAAATAGGTAGTATAAAAAAAGAAGAGTACCACTAATACAGGGAAGAAAATTAAAATAATCTTTTGCCATATAAATCCATCAGACATCATACTAAAAGCAGCCCCGGTATTGAAAATTAGAAAAAGGTTGAAGTTGGAGGTAACGGGAAGCTCTTCGCCATAAGACAAGTAATTTACAGCTAAAACTTTAGTAATTTGGTCTGATATGATTACACATAGGAATAAAGCAAGTATGTATATATTATTACTAGACTTGTTACTTTTCATATCGAAGGAATGTCTATCAGTAGTTTGCATCTACTGCAGAGACTAGGACCGCTGTCTATATTGGGAACGGTCGAACAACGGTGCCAACATCTTTCACATTTGTGATGTTGTGACTTATTTACTGTGAGAATTAATTCATACCTATCAATTTTTTGTATGTTAAGTACTACATCAGATGTAATAAAAAGTGTTTTAAGATCAACCTCGAGCGATAATAACTTTTTTCCGGTGTTGGTGTCGGTTTCAATCAAAACCTCCGCTTCGAGTGACGACCCAATAAGACCCTTTTCACGTTTTACCTCGATTTCTTTCAGAATTCGACTGCGAAATTCTCGAAACCATGTCCAGTTGTCTAAAAATTCGTGTGATTGCCCTGAACCAGGAATATCATGGAATTTTTCTGAGAACAAATTGAATTTATTTTTAGATGACTCTTGGATGCATAGCCATGCCTCGTACGACGTAAAGGAAAGGATTGGTGTTAACAACTTAATGAGGCTATTGAGAATGTGCCACAGCGTAAACTGAACAGCTTTTCGCTCAGAGCTATTTTTTTCTGAAATATATAGACAATCCTTTCGAATATCTAAATAGAAAGCACTCAGATCATCACTGCAAAATTGAATTAATTTTGAAATGGCTTTATGGAAACTGTAACTTTCGAAATCAGAAATAACAGCTTCTTGCGTTACTTTTGTAATGTGTAAGATATATTTATCTAATGCATCAAGTGCTGGAGGAGAGGCATCGTTATGATTGTAATCACTGATATTTCCAATAAGAAAGGAGAGTGTGTTCCGAATTCTCCGATATGATTCAATTGTTCTTTGAATAATCGTTTCAGAAATATTTAACTCTCCAGAGTAGTCGGTAGATGCAGTCCATAGTCGCAATATGTCCGCCCCATATTTATTGCAAATTTCCTGTGGACTTATGACATTTCCCTGTGATTTTGACATTTTCTTTCCCTGCCCATCAACCACGAAGCCATGGGTAAGCAAAGCCTTATAAGGGGCCGTTCCGTTTAACATGCAACTCGTTAAGAGTGAGGAATGAAACCACCCTCTGTGCTGGTCGCTTCCCTCTAGGTAAAGGTCGGCTGGAAAAGATAAAATATCTTTGTGTGTACCTTGTAATACTGAGTATTGGGTTGTACCGGAATCAAACCAGACGTCAAGTGTATCAATACTTTTCTCCCACTTTCCAGGGTCCCTGGAAAGTAGTTCAGGCTTGAAATCGTGCCATCCCTCAATCCCAAACTTGTTTATAAGCTTTTCAGCTTCATCGAAATGAGGAAGTACTTTAAAATCGCCTTTATTATTTGACTTTTTTTCGAATGTAAAGGGTATCGGTACTCCCCAGTATCTTTGTCTAGAAATTGTCCAGTCAGGTCTTTTTTCTATCATTGACGTTAGTCGGTTTTTACCCCATGCTGGTATGAATGTAACTTTTTCTATCTCTTGAAGCGCTGTTTCCCTAAGTGAAGCGTTGTTTTGGTTTTTTTTATCCATTGAGATGAACCATTGTTCGGTGGCTCTATATATAGTTGCGCTTTTGTGTCTCCAGCAGTGCATAGTACTGTGATTGATTTTCTCAACATCTAAAAGGGTATTACATTGTTTTAAGGTTTCCAAAATCTTTTGGTTTGCATCCCAAATTTTAAGTCCTGAGAATATTTCTACATGTTCATGAAAAAAACCAGTTTCGGTTACCAGATTAAGTATAGGGAGATTCGAAAACCCTCGGTCCTTATACGATATGAAATCGTCTAAGCCATGCGCGGGTGCACAATGAACGACCCCAGTTCCAGACTCTAAATCTACGTACTCTGCGTCTATGCATACTGCCTCTCTATCATATGTGCCACCAAATTTTCTCATAGGATGGGAAAACCTTAAACTATTAAGTTTTTTTCCAGAAACCTTTCCGATAGATTCTCCTATGTATGAAATTTTTTCTCTCAGTTTGTCTTTTAAATTTGTGGCCAAGATTAACCAATCAATATTATGAGGGTTTGCTTGAGTTTTAAAAATTGAATATTCTGCGCTGGGATTTACATTCAAAGCCTGATTAGCAGGAATTGTCCATGGAGTTGTAGTCCAAGCTACTGTGCCACCATTGTTAGATAGGTCGGGGATCCCGAAAAGTTTTTTAAGATTTCCGACTTCATTATCTGAGACGGGGAAAAGGACTAAAATTGCAAATGCATCCTTATCTGCATATTCTATTTCTGCTTCTGCTAAAGCTGATTTGCAATCAAAACACCAATTTACAGGTTTAATGCCTCTGTACATAAAACCTTTGTTGTATATTTCTGCCAGAGCCCTAGTTTCAGAGGATTCAATTTTAGAATCCATAGTTAAGTACGCATTTTCCCAGTCGCCTAAAACTCCCAATCGAACAAAGTCTGTTTTCTGTTTAGCGATCTGCTGTTTTGCATAATCCCTAGATAGTTGCATCACCTCAACTGGACTAAGATTTTTGCCGTGTGTTTTTTCGATTTGGATTTCAATCGGCATGCCATGACAGTCCCAACCCGGAACGTAAGGAGCATTGAAACCAGCTAAGGTCTTGGTTTTTATTATTATATCTTTGAGGATTTTATTAACTGCATGACCGATATGAATCTCACCGTTAGCATAAGGAGGCCCGTCGTGTAAAATAAATTTGGGTCTTCCAGAAAGTTCTTTACGTGTTAAACCATAAAAGTCATTTCTTAACCATTCTTTTAACCAGACTGGTTCCCGTTTTGCGAGATTACCTCTCATGGGAAATTTCGACGATGGGAGGTTTAAGGTATGGCTATAGTCGTTAACTTTTTTGTTTTTGCTCATCGTATTTACTTATATATTCTCGCGCTATTTTTTCATCTTCCACCATTTTTAATTTTAGTTCTTCGAGATTCTTGAAATATTTTTCTTCTCTAATCTTCTCTATCATTTCCACAGATAGCAAATGGCCATAAATATCGCCAGACCAGTCTAACACATATACCTCAAGTAACTTTTCATTATTAGTTTCTAGAACAGGACGAGTTCCAATATTTGCGATCCCCCACTTCTGATTAAATGCTCTATCTGGGGAATTATCAATTACCCTAACTATGAAGATACCGCTAAAGCACAAGTTTTTTGGAACTTTGATATTAGCGGTAGGATAGTTAAGTGTTCTTCCCAGCTTATTTCCGTGACAAACATGCCCCGTCAGTTTTAGTAAAGCTCGCCGCATATTTTCTACTGAGCGAAACTCCCCGTTTTTTGCCATATTTCGTAATGAACTACTCGACATTTTCATATTTTTAAAAGACACTTCTGGAATGATGGTTGTAGTAAATCCGACTTTGGGTCCCTGATCTAACAACATCGACACATCCCCACTACGATCTTTGCCGAATCGAAAATCGGATCCAACAACTAGTTCTTTTACTCCAAGATTATTTGCCAGCACATCAGTGATAAATTCACGCGAGTTTGTACCCGCAAGCGTTTCGTCGAAACGAGCAAAAATTATTTCATCAATTCCTTTAGCTAAAATTTCACTCGATTTATCTCTTAACGTTTGCACGCACTCTTGATTTGGTTTTACATTGAAAAACTCTTTCGGATGCGGGTGGAAAGTTAGTACACTGCTCTTTAGCGCGAGTTTTTTTGCATTTTGAACGCAATATTTTATGATAGATTGGTGTCCTAGATGGACTCCGTCAAAATTTCCGATGGCCAATATTCTTTTCTTATCATCAAATTTTTTAATTTTTCCGTATCTTATCTGCTTCATGATCATACAATATGGTGATGGTCCAATTTAGTAAAAAACACAAGGTTTTAATCCTGGTATCCGGAAGAGGATCTAATATGGTCTCTATTATAAAGACATGTCGACGCTTTGAGTGGCCTGTTGACTTTCTGAGTGTAATTTCCGACAGACCCTGTGAGGCTATAGTAAAAGCCAGAGATCTTGGGATTAAGGGTGAATTATTAGATAGGGAAAAGTTGGGAAGAGAGATTTTCCAAGCTGAGTTATTTAAAAAAATCACAACTTATAATCCCGATATGGTTGTTTTAGCTGGGTTTATGGTGATTTTAGACGCCAAATTATTTTCCGGATTATTCAATTTAATTTTAAATGTTCATCCTTCTTTGTTACCCCAGTTTAAGGGTTTAAATACCCACCAGAGAGTGTTGGATGAGAATGTTAGGAAGCATGGAGCGACTGTGCACTCACTCTCTTCTGGCGTTGATGAGGGGCCAATAATTTGTCAGGCTGCAATTAATATAACCAATTTTGACACTAAAGAAACTTTAGAAAAAAAAGTGCTAGCTTTGGAACACTTTATTTTTCCACTCTCTATCGGAGCCGTTTTGAGTGGCAAAGTTATTCGAAAGGGAGACAAATGGAATCATGTTGAAAGTTGCGAGCACTGGTTTTTGGAAGAGTTCAAATTATTTTACGATTTTTAGGGAAGCAATAAATTGAAGCCATCAGTATTACAATTGACAAAAAATGATTTATTGGATGTCAATGAATATGCGTTATTAAAACTTTTAATTAAAGTTCTAACATCCAGAAGATCTCCAAACGATGAAATAAAAGAATTCTTTGGAGTAAGTAGGCCGGGTAAGGTTCAGAGGGAAACGATAGTTGATATAGTTTTTTTTGTTTTGCATCATAAAAAAAGGCTTTTTTTTTCTGTGCTAGAAAGTAACAATCAAAGAAATTTTTCTACTGTAGTTTCTAAAGTATTAAGGTTGGCTATTGCCATATGGAATTCACCCGATCGTCTTCCCTTGAACATGAAAAATCGAGGTACTTTTAATGCGTTTAAAAGGTTTAAACTTTTCGAGTATGGTTTTTTTCCTGATTACTCGAAGGTTTCAATTCGTTTTAGCTACCCTGTTTGGATTGTAAGAAATCTCGCTGAAAAAAAAGGGCATGATAATGCCTTTCGAGCACTAAGTAGTAGCAAAAAAAGCGATTTTGTCTGTTTGAGGGTTAATACTGGTAAGTCTAAGGTCGGGGCAATATCGAAGAGACTTAGTCTCATGGGTGTAAAAAATGAGGTTTCACCAATTATTTCTAATTGTTTATACATAAGCAATAAAATTAAGGTATCAAATTTAGATGCGTATAGAGAAGGTTTATTTGAAATTCAAGATTTCGGAAGTCAACTGATTGTAAAACTGTTAAATCCTAAACCATACTCTTTGGTTGTAGATTTTTGCTGTGGTGCTGGTGGAAAGGCCCTTGCGTCGAGTGCAATTATGAAAAATACCGGACTTATTTATGCTGTAGATGTGTCGCCGAAACGGATCGATGAGTTGAATAAAAGGGCAAAACGTGCTGGTGTGACAAATCTTTGTCCGTTGGTAATATCTTCTTTAGACGATTCAAAAATAGAAACTCTCTATCAGAGAGCTTCATTCGTATTAGTAGATGTCCCGTGCACAGGTTCGGGAACTTTTGGACAATTTCCACACCTCAAGTGGAAATTAACCAGGAAAAAGTTGGTGGAGTATAAGGACAATCAAATTAAGATTTTAAATAAAGCTGCCTCCTGCGTTGGAAAGGGAGGGTCTTTGGTTTATGCGACATGTAGTATTTTTGAGGAAGAAAATGATATTGTTACGGAGGATTTTTTGAAAAAAAATGAGGATTTTGACCCCGTTGATTGGAAAAGTATTTTTTCAGCAACAGTAAGGAAAGAGTTGGCGCCCTCGTTAGAAGAGAGTGGTAGTGGGGGCGCTTTATTGTATAGTTCTCCCCTTTCAAAATATTGCTTTTATTTCCATAAATTCGTTCGGCGGGGGGCGATTTCTTAAATGTCGTATGTTTGCACGATTGGCGGTATAATTAATAAAAATATTTTATAAGTTAGGGGAAGTATGAGTTTGGTGGACTTTGTAAGTTACGGTATCAGCAAAGCGGAATTGAGTAGCATAATCATCTATACACTTTGCATGACGCACATTACCATTGTTGCGGTGACGGTGTTTTTGCATAGATGTCAAGCCCATCGATCACTCAAACTTAGTCCAATTATTTCGCATTTTTTTAGATTCTGGTTGTGGCTTACGACGGGAATGGTTACAAAGGAATGGGCAGCAATACATAGAAAACACCATGCTAAATGTGAGAGCGAAGGAGACCCTCACAGTCCCCAGGTTAAAGGCATATCCACAGTGCTATGGAGTGGAACTGAGCTATACAGAGAAACCGCTAGGGATAAAGAATGCATAGAAAAGTATGGTCATGGTACGCCCGATGACTGGGTTGAGAGAAACGTATACAGCAAACATACTGTTTGGGGGGTAGGTACTATGCTGGTTATCAATTTCTGTCTTTTCGGGATAATTGGAGTTGCAATCTGGGCTATACAAATGATGTGGATTCCTTTCTTTGCTGCTGGTGTAATTAATGGAATTGCGCATTTTGTGGGGTACAGAAATTTTAAGACTCCGGATGCTAGTCGCAATATTTCTCCAATAGGTATTTTAATCGGGGGAGAGGAGTTGCATAATAATCATCACTCTCACGCCACAAGTCCCAAATTATCCAGCAAATGGTACGAATTTGATATAGGCTGGTTTTACATCAAACTCTTTGAATGTTTCCGTCTTGCAGAGATACGAAGTATCCCAAAAGACCCAATATATGATCCGGCAAAAAATATAATCGATGAGGATACGGTCAAGGCAATATTAGCTGCAAAATATGAATTATTCCAAAAGCTACACAAGCTAGTGCGCAAATTGTCTAGAAGATATAACAAGCAGAAAAGCTCGCTTTTGCTCTCCTCTGAAACTGCAAAGATAGAAGCTTTATCTTCTCAGATACGGTTGATTATTTCTCTTAGGAATGATTTTGAAAAAATATGGCATCACCAACGTACGTCTTCGGTTGACCAGATTGTTGCAGCACTCCAAAACTGGTGTAAAAAAGCTGAGATGAGTGGCGTTAAAGTTCTACAAGAATATTCCAGAAGTTTACGTATGCTAACGGTACAAAATTAGTTTTTAATAATAAGTTTTGAGCCAGATACAATCGTATCAGAAGCAAGCTTATTCAACCTTTTTAGTTCGCCTACAGTGGTTCGATACCGTTTAGCGATTTGATATAACGACTCTCCTTTACGCACCCTATGGATGTTTTTAGTATCGCCATAATCTGAATTGCGGATTCTCAGCCTTTGCCCTACTCGTATCAAACTACCTCTAAGATTATTCAAACTTTTCAATGTTCTCACAGAAACTCGATACTTATCGGCTATGTGAGATAAAGTATCGCCTCTCTTCACTTTATAAAACATATGGTCCGGATATAAAAATTTTAACCTGGCCTTTTTAAATTTTTCTATTTTTAAAGAAGCATTTTTGTCATTCATAGCAACGATTATTGAGGAACCCTTAAGAAGCTTTGCTTTAACAGATCGGATCCCATTTGCTTTAGCTAGAGTAACAGCGTTGTTATCGTATTTTTTTGCAATATCTTTTAATGTAATTGATTTTTCCAGTTTTAGCGGGGCCCATCCCACCAGATTTTGTTGAGTTTTTTGATATCGCATTAGATTTGATTTAAAAATCTCATATTTTTCGTATGGAAGTAAGATATCTTTTGTATATTTTTTATTCACTACGGGGCGAAGAACATTAGCGTTAAGAGCTAAAAATTCAGTGGTCTCTATTTCGGCGAGTCTGCTAATTAGATTTACATCTAGAGAATTGTTTATAAGAAAAGACTTAAAGTAAGGAGTATTTGGAATTATCGGAAGTTGAACTCCATATCTAGATGGATTGTTAATAATTTCTCTCATAGCCAACAGTTTTGGCACATAATTTCGGGTCTCTCGTGGCATCCTTAAACTTGAATAGTTCGTTTTTTTTCTAGCTTTTCTATTTCTCTCGATGGCTCTTCTTACGGAACGTTCCCCCCAATTGTAAGAGGCAAGTGCATGAAACCAGTCCCCATTCTTTAGCTCATGTAAATATTCGAGGTAATCTAGCGCTGCTCGAGTAGAGGCAATTACAGTTCTTCTCTCATCACTCCACCACGTCTGCTCAAGGTCATATCGACGGCCAGTTGCAGGAATAAACTGCCAAAGACCAGCCGCCTTGGCCCGCGATGTGGCATGAGGATTATAGGCGCTTTCCACAAATGGAAGCAATGCTAATTCCGATGGTAGGTTTCTAGCCTGGATTTCGGTATATATGAAGTGAAGGTACCTTTTACTCCGATCAAACATTCTGTTTAAATATTCTGGATTTTTGGCAAGCGCTTTAACTTGTCGATTTACTCGTTTTGGCGGCAGGTTGGGTAGTCTAAAATTTTCTTTTATCTCATCGAAAACATTTCGATTGGTGACTGTATCAATATTTTTTGCTTCAACTCCCTGCTTTATATCAGCAAAACTCTTAGTTTCCTTTTCACTAATATCTCCAGTAGCGCCATTTGATTTCCTAGCTTTTATGTTGGGATCTTTGCCAGACTGACCTTTTATTAAAAATATACTACTTGAGGTACAACCCGATAACGCAACAATTGCGATAAGTGTGCACAATATAACGAGGTTCTTTTTTATTAACAACATCTATCCTTTCCAGTTATCTTTAGACATTCTGATTGCTTTAAATTCGTTAAAATTTTTGCACGTCAGATATGGATTTGTTTTTAATTCATATGACAATTCCGTTGGAATAGTTGGTAATAGTTTTTTCCTATCTCTCCTCACCTGGTCATAACGTTCACCTATTTCGGGATTATCTGGGAAAAACTGTTGTGCGAACTTTAAGTTCGCCTCTGTATATTCATGTGCGCAGTAGACTAAGGTTGCATGCGGCAATTTTGAAATTTTTTTTAAAGACTCATATAAATCAATTAGCTTTCCACCCAAAACTCTTCCGCAGCCACCTCCGAATAGTGTATCTCCACAGAAAAATGCTGGTCGGAGTGGATAGTCAGCAGATCTGAAAAGGTAACCGACATGTTGTTCTGTGTGCCCTGGAATATCAAAGATTTCAAGGGTACTACCGCCAATTTTTATAACATCTCCATCAGAAACAACGTGTTGAACACCGTATTTTTGGCAATCAGCAGGGCCAAAAATAGGCAATTTACTAAATATCGGCGATTCATTTAACGAGATCTTTAAATCAGAGCCGGCAAATCTACTATTGGCTAAATCTTTTATGCCGCCAACATGGTCATAGTGTCTATGGGTAATAAAAATCGCTCCTATCGAATAACGTTGGTCAACATTTTTGAGGAATTGAAGAACTTCATGTGCCTCCCCTGGATCGACTATGCAGATAGTTTGATGAATCTCGATTCCCCAAATGTAATTATCAGAAAAAGCATTAAATCGGTGAATCATGATATCCTTTTTTCTTGTTGATCAACATATTGTCCAGGTATGGGTACCGAGAATATTTGGAAAAATTGGCTTGTCTCTCCCCTCGGCCAAAAGCTTTTGGCGGAAGAGAAAGATTGGTTTGATAGAAATTTAGAAGATATATTCGGATACCACGCTGTACAAATTTGTCCTTATCGTTTTGATTCCTTAAGTAACAATCGAATGATCTATAAGTATAGATTCAGTTTCGGTTTGTGTGAAGGCCTAATTGACGAACAAGATAATGTTTTTATAGTTGCCCCAGAAAGTCTACCTCTACCCTCAGATAGCGTAGATCTCTTTGTTTTGGCGCATATTTTTGAGACACTGGACAAGCCGCACTCGCTACTGCGAGAAGTGGAAAGAGTTCTGAGACCAGAGGGCAAATTAATTATTTCTAGTTTTAATCCCTACGGTTTGTGGGCGATTAATCGATACTTTAATGATGTTAATTTACCTTTAAATGGTGCAAACTGGGTGTCATTAGCTCGTTTTAAGGACTGGTGCAAGCTTCTAGGTCTCGAAATAGTTGGTGGAGAGTTCCTGGCATTCTATCCTGCAATGAATTCTCTAAAGTGGCAAAAAAAGCTCGCATGGTTGCAAAATGGTGTGCGTAGGTGGTTACCTACTACTGGAGCTGTTTATTGTTTGTCCATCGTAAAAAGAAGAGAAGGCATGAAACTGTTAAAGTCTGACATTTGGGCGAGTAAAGCAAAGTTTGGAAAAAAAGCGGTACCGTCAGTTTCTACCTTTAACGAGAAGGAATAGACAGTAATGATCGTAAATTTGTACACTGATGGTGCCTGTAAGGGCAATCCAGGCCCAGGTGGTTGGGGTGTTGTGATTATCAAAAATGGTGCGCCAGTAGATGAAATATATGGTGGGGAGGTAAATACTACAAACAATCGAATGGAGTTACTTGCAGTAATCCATGGGTTAAATAAGGTAGAGGAAGGTGATACGGTAAGAGTGAACACGGACTCTATGTACGTGAAAAACGGGATAACCTCGTGGATAAATAAATGGGTTGAGAATGGATGGAAAACAGCGGCAAAAAAAGATGTTGCAAACAAGGACTTGTGGGTAAAGCTTCAAAGTATAGTGGAGGTCAGGAAGGTGACATGGAACTG